>SKWB01000192.1 GCA_007129135.1 Halococcaceae archaeon
CGCCCGCTCACCCACGACCTCTTCGTCGACATGATCGCCGAGTTCGGCGGCGCGATCGATCGGGTGCGGATCGACGACCTCTCCGGCGGGACGTTCTACGCGAAGATCGACGCCGAACAGTACCACGGCGGCGAGCGGAAGAAACTGGTGCTCGACGCCAGACCCTCCGACGCCGTCGCGCTCGCGGTGCGCGTCGGCTGTCCGGTCGTCGTCTCCGACGACGTGCTCGACGAGGCCGCCCACTCCCCGGAGGAGTTCGACGAACTCGACTTCGACGAGCCGGCGTAGTCCGAAAACCGCTCGCCCGAAGCCTTTTTTACCCCGATCTGTGTTCGATCCGATATGACACGTCGCGGACTCACCCTCCTCGGATCGCTCGCGCTCCTCCTCGCGCTCTCCGGCGCAGTCGCCGCCCAGCAGGGCCAGCCACCACCGGGGGGCGACCCGATGGCCGACCCCCTCCTGAACCTGTTCGTCACGGCGATCGGGACGGCGATCTACATGGGGATGGTCCTCGTCGTCGGCGGTATCGCGGTGCTCCTGGCACCCGACTTCGTCCGGGGCGTCGACCGCGAGATCCGCGACTCGCCGGTGCTCTGTGGGCTGGTCGGTCTGGGGCTGTTCGTCGGGACGCTCGTGGTGGTCGTCCTCCTCGTGCTCGTCGCGTTCACCGGGATCGGCCTCCTGATCGCGATCCCCGGCTTCCTCGCGCTCTTCGTCTTCGGCCTGCTCGCGGAGGCGGTGGTCGCCGTCTCGGTCGGGTTCGTCCTCGCGGGCGTCCTCGACCGGGAGGGGATCGCCCTCGGCTGGGCATTCCTCGCGGGCCTGCTCGCGATCACGCTCGTCGCCGTGATCCCGATCGTCGGCTTCCTCACCTTCGTCCTCACCGCCGTCGGCGCGGGCGGCCTCGCGGTCCACCTGTGGAACCGGTTCCAGGGCGATGAGGACGGTGACGAGCCCGAACCGGAGGAGCCGGACGAGGGCGCGTGGACCGCGAGCGATCACGTCGACGAGGACCCGGACGACTACAGCCGGTCGTAGTCCTCGCGGAAGGTCGCGAGCGTCGCCGCGAGCACGCCGATGACGATCGGTCCGATGAACAGTCCGGTGAAGCCGAGGGTGTAGACGCCGCCGAAGACGCCGACGAGGATCACGCCGGGATTGAGGTGGGCCTCGCGGTCGATCACGATCGGGCGGGCGTAGTTGTCGATCATGCTCACGACGACGATACCGTAGAGCGCGAGCGCGACACCCGGGACGACCTGGTCGACGGCGACGAGGTAGAGCGCGGCCGGCCCCCAGATCATGAACGCGCCGATCAGCGGCAGGAGGGCCAGAACGATCATCACGAACGTCCAGAAGACGACGTTCGGCACGCCCGCGACGTAGAGGCCGACGCCGCCGACGAGGCCCTGTATCACGGCGACGGAGATGTGGCCGATGACGACGCCCCACGTCGTGCGGTGGACCTGGTCGAAGAGGTCGGCGGTGACCTCCGGCGGCAGCGGGATGACGTCGGCGGCCCAGTCGACGAACGCGGGGCCGTCTCTGAGTGTGTAGTAGACGAGAAAGAGCGTGAGCGCCAGGCCGAGCGTCGCGGTGAACGTCATCCCGACGACCTGCGTGACGCTCCCGAAGAGCACCTCGACGAGGGCCTCGCCAACGTCGACGAGCGCACTCTGGATGTCGACCGTCTGTCCCGTGCTCTCTTCGATCCGGGCTTCGAGCGTCTCGGCGTCGAGGGCGGTCTCCCCCTGTGCGAGTTCGAGGAGGTCGCGGTAGAGCACCGTCCCGACGTAGACGAGGGGAAGGATCACCGCGACGAGCGTGAGGACGATGAGCAGCACCGGCGAGGCCCGGTCGCCGATCCGTGGGGCGAGTCTGGCGTGCAGCGGGAAGAGGACGTACGCGAGGATCACCGCCGCGAGGACGTACTGGAGGAACGGGAGGACGATCCAGAGCGAGACGAGCGCCGAGAGCGCGATGGCGAGGAGGACGAACGCCCGCTGCTGGTTCATGTCGCCCTCTCAGGGTCCGCGATAAAGAGCATACCGGCGCCCACCCGGACGAACTGTCCCGACCGGACGGACCCGTCGTCAACGGAGAGCGTGTGACCCGCAGAGGAGGGGCCCACGCGTTCGTAACGACGGCGTTAAGATTCTCCCAACCCAAGACGGAGGGAATGAGTGACCCGCTCGACGTGGTCGAGTTGTTGCTGACGGCACACGCCTACAACGACGATGGCGGCCTCGACGAGAACGACCTTCCGCCCCGCTACCGCGCGGCCTTCTGGCACGACGGGACGATCGAGCGCCCGCTCACGGTGACCGAGGGCCTCGCCCGCGAGGTGACCGAGAGCGCCGACCCCTGGGACGCGGTCTCCGAGTTCATGTTCACCACCCGCGAGGAGTTCACCGGCAAGCTCTCGCTCGCCCAGCCGGAGATGGCCGCCGAGTGGCTCGCGGGCCGGGTCACCGAAGAGCGCCTCGCGTCGAACCCCGCGCTCTCGGCCTTCTACGCCGACGGCGAGTACGACCTCGGCTTCGAGCCGGATCCGGGAGCGGCGCGGTCGAACACCCGGCCGATCCAGGCGGACCGGGTCTGGATCGACAAACTGCTCGAGACCTACTTCGACGCCGAGGACGAGGACGACGCGGACATGCTCGATCTCGTGGACATCCGCGCGCCCGAGGAGATCGAGATGACGCTGGACGACCTCGTGCTCACCCCGGACCAGGAGGACGAGATCGAGAAGGTCGTGAAGGCGATCGAACACCGCGACTACCTCGCGGCGATCGGGCTGCGCGAGATCGGCAAACTGCTGTTCGTCGGCCCGCCGGGGACCGGAAAGACGACCGCCTCGAGGGCGATCGCCCACGACCTCGACCTGCCGTTCGTCGAGGTGAAGCTCTCGATGATCACCTCCCAGTACCTCGGCGAGACGGCGAAGAACGTCGACAAGGTGTTCGAGGTGGCGAAACGCCTCGCGCCGTGTATCCTCTTCATCGACGAGTTCGACTTCGTCGCGAAGACGCGGCGGTCGGACGAGCACGCGGCGATCAAGCGAGCGGTGAACACCCTGCTGAAGTCGATCGACGAGGTGGGCCTGATCCGCGACGACGTGCTGCTGATCGGCGCGACGAACCACCCGGACCAGCTCGACGCCGCCGCCTGGCGTCGGTTCGACGAGATCGTCAACTTCCCGAAGCCGGACGAGCGGATGCGTGCGGACATCACGCGGGTGATCACCCGGCAGATGGAGATCAGCGAGTTCGACCCCGAGGAGATCGCCGCCCGCACCGAGGGGCTCACCGGGAGCGACCTCCGCCTGGTGCTGCGCGAGGCGGTGCTCGAGGCGCTCACTGAGAACCGCCGGACGCTGACCCAGCGCGACCTCCTCGACGCGATCGTCGACTTCGAGGAGCGAGACACGCTGAAGTCGCTCGACATGATCGACGGCGATCACGAGGCGCTCGTCGCGGGTGGGACTCCGGCGGGCGACGGCGGACACGACCACGACCACGATCACGACCACTGAGATGCGGGTGACGCTGCTCGGCACCGGCGACACCACCGGGACGCCGACGGTCGGCTGTGACTGCGAGACGTGTACCTACGCCCGGGAGAACGGTATCGAACGCAGTCGCTTCTCCGTCCACGTCGAGAACCCCTCGACGGGGGAGTCGCTGCTGGTCGACTTCAGCCCCGACTTCCGCGCGCAGTTCCTCGCGCAGGACGTCACGCTCCCGGACGCCGGTATCGTCACGCACGTCCACTTCGATCACCTGGACGGGCTGGGAAACGCCTACCGGCTGTTCTCCGATCTGCCGGTCTACGCCGCCGACGAGACCGATCCGGTGCTCGACCGGAGCGTCGCCGAGACGGTCAGAGAGAAGTACGACTACCTCGAGCGGGTGCGTGTCCACGACGAGACGCCGTACGAACCGTTCTCGACCTGTGGGTTCGAGGTGACGTTCGTCCCGGTCGACCACCCGCCGCTCCGCTGTTACGGGCTCACGATCGAGAGCGAGGGGGCGAAGCTCTCGCTGACGGGCGACACCAGCTACGGGATCGACGAGCGCGCCCGGGCGGCGCTCTCCGAACCGGACCTCCTCCTCGCGGACGCGATCGTCCCCGCCTCGCTCTGTGAGCACCACCCGGCGGGGGGGACCCACCACGACTCGACGGGCGTTCCGCGGACGTTCGGGTCGAAACACATGACTCGCGAGGGGGCGCTCGCGCTCGCCGACGACCTCGGTGCGGCGGAGACCCGGCTCGTCCACGTCGCCCACTACTACCCGGTCGAGGAGGCGTTCGTCGAGCCGCTCGCGGTCGACGGCGAGCACCACCTGCTCTAAGACGCTCGGGGAGCGTGCCCTCGCGCGGATAGGTGACCACGAGGGTGCGCCCGCCGATACTGTCGCCGGGCGGTCGGATCGCGGACGCTCGGCGCGTGAGCTGATCGAAACACCCACGCAGAGCCCCTCTGTACGGTTTCAGAAGGTTTATGCGTCGGACCGTCCAGAAACCGATAATGCCAGGACGGCGGGAGGTGCTGCTCTCCGCCATGGCAGTGGGATGTCTCGCCGGCTGTCTGGACGACGACGCCGGCGACGTGGATGGTGGAGAGCAGTTCGACGAGGGGTCGAGCGACGACGCCTCGGGAGCGGACGACGACCCGGGAGCGACTGGTTCTGACGGTGCCGACGATCACGAGGAGGAGTCGTCCGACGACAGCGGTGACGACGAGGGACCGGAGGGCGACGAGACGGACGGGGACGACGAGGCGACGGATGACGACGAGACCGACGAGGTGGCGGACAACGCCCCGAGGGACCACCCGCTCGCGGGGGACCTCGGCGCGTATCCGACGCGGGGCGACCCGGAGACGGCGACGGCGACGATCCTCGAGGTCTCGGACGTGAGCTGTCCGCTCTGTCGCGAGTTCCACGAAGGCGCCTACGAGGAGCTCTCGGCCGAGTACATCGACGACGGCGACCTCGCACACGTCTACCTGGCGGTTCCGGGCCTCGACACTGGCTGGAACGTCCCGGCGACCCACGCGCTCTACGAACTGCTCGAGCGCGAGGGCGAGTCGGCGTTCTGGTCGCTCGCGGAGTTCTACTACCGCGAGCAGGAGGGGCTGGGAGAGGACGACGTCCTCGAACGGACCGAGGAGTACCTCTCGCGGATCACGGAGGAGGTGGAGGCGGTCATCGACGCGGCGGAGACGGAGGAACACTCAGGGATGATAGAGGGCACGATCGCTGCGGCGACCGAGGCGGGAATCGAAGGGGTACCGACGTTCTACCTGTTCAGGGAGGGCGAGTACCTGACGACCATCGAGGGGAACCAGAGCGTGGAGGTGTTCGAGAATGCGCTCTCGCTCTAGCTGGCTCCCGATGCGCTCGACGGACTGGCGACGGATGGGTCGAACGACGAGGCTCGTCCTCGTGAGCCCGGTGTATACGGCCATCGCGGCGATCACGGGCCTCCTCGCGATCACCACGTTCGTCGTCATGCAGAACCTCGCGCTCGTGCGTGACCTGGTGATCTTCGGGCCGCTCCCGATGGAGAACCGGGTCAACATCCTCGTGAACCTCTACCCGTTCGTCGGCGACGGGTTCGGGACCCTCTCGTCGGTCCTGCTCGTGCTCACGGGCGTGCTCACGGGAACGAACATCGCGCTCTTAGTCTACCACCTGCGCGAACACAGCCTCTCGCTCGGTGCGAGCTCCGGGAGCTTCGGGGGCGTGATCCTCGGGACGCTCGGCGCGGGCTGTGCGGCCTGCGGCACGGCCGTCCTCGCCGGGTTCATGGGGATCCTCGGCGTCTTCGGCATCTCCGTGACGCTTCCGCTGGACGGGATGGAGTTCGCGCTCGCCGCCATCGTCGCGCTCGTGCTCTCGCTGCACTGGCTCGCGGACGGGATGCGGGGGGCGACGATCCGTGGCTGTCCGATCGATATCCGGGACTAATCGGAGAACCGATCCAAGCCGACCTGTCTTCGAACCCTGCCTTCCGGCTCCGCCACCCACGGGGAGTTCGCCGCCCGCTCCGCGGTAGCGTCGAACTTCGGTGCCGGTCCTCCCTCGAACCCCGGACACGCCGGACCGCAGCCCGCCGGGTTCACCACCTCGTCGTAGTACGAGCAGTACGGGAGGCCGTGGGAGCCCGCGACGGACCCCACCTCGACGTTCGCACAGGCCGGTAGCGCCGGCCGCCAGCCCTTCCCGTAGGCGCGCTCGGCGATCCGTCGCCGTTTCCTCGCCTTCTCGAGGACAGAGACGACCGCCACGTCCGTCCGCAGCGGCTCCTCCTCTATGATCTCGATCCCCGGCTCGGTAGGAGAGAGCGGCGTCGGCTCGCGGATCACCTCGATCCCCTCCCGAACGCGCCAGACGCCGACCTCCTCGGGGATCCGGTTCAGGTGCGCACGGGTGACGTAGCTCCCGGTCGCGAGGACCACCCGATCGACGAGTCCGAGGCTCACGTCGGTTCTGAGCTGCCGTTCTAAGTCACCCGGAACGGCGAGGTCGGGCTTGTTCTCGATCGCCGTGATCTCACCGAACCAGTCGGGGTAGCGGACCGTCTGGCGCACGCGCTCGCGCCCGTTCCGACGCTCGCGCTCCAAAAAGCCCACCGAGACCGCCTCCTCGACCGCCTCCCGGGCGAACTCGGGGTGTGCGTCGATCAGCCCACGGGGATCGCGGGCGCGGCCGATACCGATCCCCGCCTCGATCGCGAGCGGCGGGATCGTCGACGAGGTGATCGCCGCACGGTCGTCGAACTCGGACCCCGGTCCGACGCAGACCACGTCGAGGATCCGGTTCCCGGGCGCGCGGACCGCCCCGCCGAGCTGTCGCGAGACGATCCGCTCGCCGTCCTCCAGTCGGGCACAGAGCGCGAGTTCGAAGGCGTACTCGGACACCGGTCTCCGGGAGGTACCCGGGGGAGAAAAGCTCACTCCCGCCCGACGACGATCTCGCTGGGATCGGACACCCGTACGCGCTCGGGGTAGGGAAACGAGACGAGCCGCCCGGACTCGTCGTCGGGTAGCTGGTCGGTGTCGTCGGTCATGACGAGCGACTCGTCGACGATCTCGGCGGAGCGGGCCCCTCTGATGACGATCGGCATCTCCGCCTGGACCGCGATCGTCTCGGGACGGTCGACCCTGACGCGGTCGCCCTCGGTCGTGGTCCCGTCGTGTCCGTGGACGATGACGACCGACGGGTCGCGGAGGACGATCGACTCCGGTTCCGAGACGGTCATCACCGTCCGTTCTTCGGCCCGACCGACCGACGGAGGGCCCTCGTCGGCGGGGCGGCCGACCGGTCGCGTCACGAGCCGGCCGACCTGTCTGAGATAGCAGAGGAGACAGCAGTCTTCGACCCGGCCGTGGTAACAGCCGGGCCGGTAGCCCGGAAAATGTCGCCGCCCGTCCGGGCCGCGCTCGCCGGCGATCCATCCTCGCTCCATCGACCGAAAAAAGCGTCAGGAAACGTAAATACTAACTGGCCGTTGAGACGAAACCGACGCCCGATCGGCCACGGCCTTCGGCCGGGCGTCTCGGGGGAGACACGGTGACGGACCGACAGTCGTATGCGGATCCCCGCGAAGAAACCGACATGCAACGACGACTCCCGACGCGACGCGAGGTGCTGCTCGCGGCCGGGGCAGCCGGTGCGGTCGGGACGGCCGGCTGTCTCGGCGACGACGGCGGCGACGAGGGCGACTGCTCCGGCGACCAGCGCGAGGTCGACGTCCCGACGCTGGGCGATCCCGATTCGAGTATCGAGGTCGAGGTCTACGAGGACTTCGCCTGTCCCTCCTGTCGGACCTACGAACTCGACGTCGCCCCAGCGATCAAAGAGCAGTACGTCGAGACCGATGAGGTCAGCTACCGGACCCACGACTTCCCGACCCCGGCCGACGACGAGTGGTCGTGGAAGGTGCCGAACGCCGCGCTCGCGGTGCTCGAGGACGCGGGCGAGGAGGCGTACGTCGACTTCAGCGCCGAAGTGTACGAACTCCAGGGGAGCTACACGGAGGACTCGATCGCGGAGCTCGCGGCCGACCACGGCGCGGACGAGGGTTCGGTACGGGACGCGATCGAGGAGGAGCCGTTCTGCGAGCAGATCGTCGAGAGCCGGCAGGCTGGCATCGACCGGGGCGTCGAGGGCACTCCCACCGTCGTCGTCAACGACGAGTTCGTCGAGGAGTGGAGCGTCGAGGGCGTGAGCGAGGCGATCGAGGCCCAGCGGTAGTCAGCGCCGGTCGAGGAACGCGAGCGCCGCGAACGCGAGTGCCGCACCTGCCTCCGCGAGTTTCGAGATCAGCGCGAGCGTGTCGTCGACGAGGTGGTCGTAAAGCACCTCGGTCGCCGGACCGTCGTGGCTGTGATCGTGCCCGTTGTGGTCGTGTCCTTGATCGTCCCCGTGTCCGTTGTGATCGTGACCGTGGCCGTCGTCGTGGTCGTCTCCGTGGCCGTTGTGGTCGTGACCGTGTCCATCGTCGTGATCGCCGTGATCGTGGCCGTCGTGTCCGTGATCGTGACCGTGACCACCGACGTCGAGCCCCGTGGTGGCCTCGACGAGACCGAACGCGTGGGCGTCGGCGTAGGCGAAGAGGTAGAGCGCCATCACGCTCGCGCCGGCGGCGTAGACGGTCGTCGGCGCGAGCGCGCCCGTCACGTAGGTCACGACCAGACCGTAGGCGAGGACGGCGGCGAGGAGCATCGCCAGCGGCCTGAGCGCGCCCTCTGTCCCGAGGACGAGCCACTCGTAGAGCCCCGAGAGGCCGAGGCCGAGGTGGACGGTGGCGGAGACGAGGACGAACACCCCGGCGGCGTAGGCGAGCGGGGGGATCGATCGCGGTGGCATACCGCCCGTTCGTCCCCCCGGCGTATGCCGCTCGTGGTTCAGTTCTCGAACACGCGCGGGAGATCAGTCCCCCGTTCGCTCGGTCGCGATCACGGAGAGCGCCTCGTCGATCCGCACCGAGAGCGTCTCCCCACCGAGTTCGACGTCGATCCGGACCTCCCAGGGATCCTCCGAGAGCACGGTCAGGGCGTCGTCGCCGACACACCACTCCAGTCGCCAGTACGGCACCCGACAGAGGTCGATCCCGTGGTCCCGGTGGAAGGCGACGACCCCGGAGTGATCGAGCAGCGTCAGTCCGATCGGCGAGTGAAGCCGGTGACGGCACTGCTCGCAGCGGTGGACGACCGAGACGCCCGCGGCGAAGCGCTCGTCGTCGCGGACGAACCGGGTCCGCATCCGACCGTTGCACTCGTGACAGACGCCGTCGGCGGCCAGACAGTGCAGGTGACGGACCCGCTGGTTGAACGCCTCCATCACCTCGTCGTCACTTCGGTCGGTGAACCCACCCGGCGGGAACGGGTACCTGCCGAACCGGGTCTCACAGCCGGCACAGTCGATCGAGAACCGTTCGTCGGCGTAGCGTGCCCGGAGGTCGTCCCCGCAGGCGACACACGACGCATCGAGCGCGAACGGCCCGACCGTCGGCGTCTCGACGAACGAGCCCGAGAGCACCGCTCTCACCACTTTCTCGCCCGCGTACCGGAGTTCGTACCCGCCCTCTCGCTGGCAGACGAACACGTCGGTGAGCTTCTGCAGGTGGTAGTTGAACTGCGCGCTGTCGCGGAGCCCTACGGCTCGGTGGAGGTCGGTGAAGCTCAGCACCTCCTCGGCGCGCCAGAGCGCCATCAGGATCGTGAGCCGTGTCTCGTTCGCGACCACGGAGAAGGCGTCGGCCGGCTCCGCACACCCCTCGAAGCCCCCGGCGGTGACGGGCTGTGTGCGTTCGCTCATGGGTGAACGAACGACGAACGGAAGTAAAAGCGTTCGCTGAACTCGGTTCCTGTAGTTTCGTTGGTATGTATGCACACGATTGATCCGGCCGGTCGTCCAACCGATCCTCGTGGACCTCACGCTCCGACTACCGGAGGCCGAGAGCGAGACGACCGGGGCCGTCCTCGTCGAATGGCTCGTCTCGGAGGGCGAGTCCGTCTCCGACGGAGACGCGATCGCGGTGGTGGAGCTCGAGACCGGGGAAACCGAGGCCGACGCGCTCGACGACGAACCGGGCGTACGGCGGGCGACGGCCCACGGGGAGGGTCGGGAAGAGGCCTCCGACTCAGACCTCCCCGAGCGACGGGTGAGCGCGACGTGCTCGTCCGATCGCGCCGGGTCCACGACCGTCGGGGCCCACGGGTGGCAGTTCGACGTCACCGAGCGCTTCGGCGGCGGACGCGCGCCGACACCGATCGACCACTTCCTCGGCGCGCTCGCCGCGTGCCTCTCCTCGAGCATCGCGATCCAGGCCGGGATCAGGGACGTCCCGTTCGATGCGATCGAGGTGACGGCCGACGGGACGCCGGCGGAGGGATCGCTCGCCTCGGTCGACCTCCGCGTGCGGCTGTGTGACTGCGAGGCGGACGAGGAGACGGTCGGCCGGATCGTCGAGATGGGCGAGCGGTCGTGTTACGTCGCGGACCTCCTTCGAGAGGACCTCCCGGTCGGACTGGAGTGGGAGCGTGCGTAATCGACCGACCGCGGGGCGTGAGCACACACCACCGCGAACGACGAGAACGGTGGGTTTATCAGTCGTTCGGGGCGAATCCACTACACAATCCTCTCTATGGCGGACACACACACACGACAACCGGAGGTGAACATCGGACTCGTCGGTCACGTCGATCACGGGAAGACGACGCTGGTGCAGGCGCTCTCGGGCGACTGGACCGACAAGCACTCGGAGGAGATGAAACGCGGCA
>SKWB01000114.1 GCA_007129135.1 Halococcaceae archaeon
CACCGTCCGGGGGGCGGTCGAGGAGGAACTGACCTACTCCTGGGAGGAGTTCGGCGACCTCCCACACGAGACGCAACGCCAGGACTTCCACTGCGTGACGGGCTGGAGCAAGTTCGACTGCGAGTTCACCGGCGTTCCCTTCACCGAACTCGCCGAGCGTGCTGGCGTCCACGACGACGCCGTCCACGTCACATTCGACGCGCTCGACGGCTACACGACGAACCTGCCCCTCGACGACTGTCTGCGTGAGGAGGTGCTGTTCGCCTCGGCGTTCGACGGCGAGCCCCTCCCCCGGGAACACGGCGGGCCGCTCCGGGTCGTCACCCCACACAGGTACGCGTACAAGGGTGCGAAGTGGGTCACCGGGGTGACCTTCCTCACCGAACCCGAGAGGGGGTTCTGGGAGCGGCGCGGCTACTCGAACACGGCGGATCCGTGGGCGGAAGAGCGCTACAGTTAGGCTCCGAACGCACCATCCACCCCGCTTCCGGAGCGTGCTATCGAGGTCGGTTTTTCCGAACCCGATCGGAATCGGGCCGATCCCGCCTCCGTACGCCTCTTCCCCGTCAGCCGAACCGCGCACGGTACCGCAGGCGACCGTTCGCCCGGGAGTCTGAGCGGCTCGGAGTCGCCGTCACCGCCGCCGTGCGGCGATCAGGCTCGCGAGCACGAGCGCGACGAGCGCGACCACCACCCCGAAGCCGGGCTGGTCCTCGGTGGCGTCGTCGGCTCCGTCCTCCACCTCGTCGTCGGCCTCGTCCGCGTCCTCGATCTCCGCGTCGTCCGTCGTCTCGAGGTCGTCGCCTTCCGCGTCGTCGGTCTCCGCGGCGTCGTCGGTTTCCGCGGCGTCGTCGGCTTCCTCGGCGGCTTCGGCCGCGTCGGCGTACGCGTCGGGGTGGAACGTCTCGGCGAGGTCGGCGATCGCGTAGACGACGTACGGTCCGGGCTGGTTCATGAACTGGGCGTCGACCGAGGCGAGGTTGCCCTCCTGGCCAGCAGTGGTCTGCTCGGCGATCTCCTCGTCGATGTCGGGTTCGTCGAAGTTGTCCGGGTAGACGATCCACTCGGGGTCCTCCTCGACGACCACCTCGTCGCTGATCGGCTCGTAGAACTCGATGCCGACCTCGCTGCCGAGGTTCACCGCGCCGGCGCTCTGGATGATCTGCTCGGTGAACGAGCCCTCGCCGGCGGTGAAGCCGCCGCCCATCGAGTAGAGCACGAGCGGTTCCTCCTCGCCCTCGATCGCCGCCTCGACGATCCCGATCTCCTCGTCCATCCAGTCGATCGTCTCCTCCGCGCCGTCGCACTCGCCGGTGAGTTCCCCTGCGGTCGCCACCTTGTCGTAGACGTCGTCGAGCGACGCGGCCGGGGCGTACTGGTAGACCGTGAGCCCCGCATCGCGGAGCTGTTCGATCTGGTCCTCGTCGGCCGTCGAGGAGGCGAGCACCAGGTCGGGTTCGAGCCCGACGATCGTCTCCACGCTCGGCGTCACGTCGTCCTCGCCGGAGATGTCCTCCGGCTCGTCGGAGCCCTCCAGGTAGTCGGTGTACTGGCCGACGGGCATGCCGACGACCCTGTCCTCGACGCCGATCTCGAAGAGCACCTGCGCGTCGCTCGGCATGACCGCGACGACCCGTTCGGGCTCTTCGTCCAGTGCTATCTCCTCACCCGTGCCGTCCTCGACGGTCAGTGGGAACTCACACGTCGGTTCGACCTGTGCCGTCGCGTCCGCCATCGGTGCCGCTGCGCCCATACCGGCGCCGGAGACGGCGACGAGGAGCGCGACGACCATCGCCAGTGTTCCTCTGTGCATACCGCGACCGTCGGAGTAACGCAATAAGTATTTATCTAAAGCAAGTTCATTTGGGTTGTGTACGGGGAGGTCCGCGTCCGGACGAGCCTCTGGTCGGCGGGGTTAGCGGTGCTGTTGGTGTTCGTCGCGCTCGTCAGCACGGGTCTCGGTCCCGTGACGATCGACCCACACGTCGTCGCGATGGCCGTGCTCAACGCGCTCCCCGTCCCGACGGCCGTCGGTGCCACCCGGGTCGACCTGGGTCCGCTCGCCGTCCCGTGGCCGACGCTCACCACCGAACGGGTCTTCGCGTTCGAGGTGGCCGACAGCCACCAGACGATCGTCACCGGGATCAGGTTACCGAGGATCGTCCTCGCGGCGACGGTGGGGTTCGCGCTCGCCGCCGCGGGGACGGTGATGCAGGGCTTTTTCCGCAACCCGATGGCAGACCCCTCGATCATCGGCGTCTCCTCCGGCGCGGCGGTCGGCGCGGTCGCCTTCCTCGTCGCGCCCACGGTGGTGCCGTTCGGCCTGGGGCTCCAGCTCTCGGCGTTCGTCGGCGCGACCGTCACCGCGTTCGCCGTCTACATGATCGCGACCGAGGACGGGCGCACGCCGGTCGCGACGCTCCTGCTCGCGGGGATCGCCATCCAAACGTTCCTGGGGGCGGTGATCTCCTTCCTCCAGATCAACGCCGGCGAGAGCCTAGAGCAGGTCGTCTACTGGCTGATGGGCCACCTCCACACGAGCACGTGGGCGGACGTCAGGCTCTCGCTTCCCGTGGTGCTCGTCTCGTTCGCCCTGCTCTACGCCTACGCGGAGGACCTGAACGTGCTCCTACTGGGCGAGGAGGACGCCCGAACCCTGGGGATCGAGGTCGAGTGGACGAAGCGGATACTGCTCGCGACGGCGAGTATCGTTACGGCCGCGGCGGTCGCGGTCTCGGGCGTGATCGGCTTCGTCGGGCTGATCGTCCCGCACATGATGCGGCTGCTCGTCGGCCCTGACCACCGGATCCTGCTGCCGACGAGCGCGCTCGCCGGTGCGGCCTTCCTCGTCGCGACCGACACCGTCGCGCGGGTCGGGCCCGCCGAGGTCCCCGTGGGAATCGTCACGGCGGCGCTGGGTGCGCCCTTCTTCCTCTACCTCCTGCGCACGAGGGAGGTGCACGCGGTCGGATGAGCGACTGGACCGCGCCCACAGAGGACGAAAAGCGGGTGTTCAACGGGGATGGGGACTCGAACGCGACCATCGAGGTACGGGAGGTAGACGTGCGCCTCGGCGGCGTGGCGGTCCTCTCGGGGGTGTCGACGAGCGTCGAATCGGGCAGCTTCGTGGGGCTGGTCGGGCCGAACGGCGCGGGGAAGTCGACGCTCCTGCGGACGATCGCGGGCGTGCTCTCGCCGAGCGCCGGGAGCGTCCTGATCGACGGGGTGGACGTCCACGCGCTCTCCTCGCGCGAGGCGAGCAAACTCGTGGCCGTCGTCCCACAGGACACCTCGCTCTCGTTCGCCTTCGACGTCCGGGACGTCGTCGCGATGGGTCGGACCCCTTACCGGGGACGGGTCCGGACGGGTGATCCGGTCGGGCGCGAGCGCGTCGGGTGGGCGCTCTCGCGCACGGAGACCGACCACCTCGCAGAACGCTCGATCGCGGACGTGAGCGGCGGCGAGCGACAGCGGGTCGTCCTCGCCCGCGCGCTCGCCCAGGACGCACCCGTGCTGCTGCTCGACGAACCCACCTCGAGCCTCGACATCAACCACCAGCTCCGGACGCTCGAACTCGTCTCCGAGCTCGTCGGGGAGGGAAAGACCGTCGTCGCGGCGATCCACGACCTCAACCTCGCCGCCCACTACTGCGAGGAGATCGTCGTCCTCTCCGGTGGAACGGTCCTCGAGAGCGGACCGCCCGAGCACGTCCTCACGGAGGGCGTCCTCGAGCAGGCGTTCGACACGCGGGCGGTCGTTACCCGACACCCGGTGACGGGTTCGACCTACGTGACGGCGCTGCCCGACCGACCCGAGCCGACCCGCGGACACGTCCACGTGATCGGCGGGGGCGGGGTCGCCTCGCGGCTGCTCTACCTGCTGTCGGGGGCTGGCTACGAGGTGACGGTCGGTGCGCTCAACGAGGGTGACTCCGACCTCGAGACCGCCCGCTCGCTCGGGCTCGACGCGGTCGCGATCGAGCCCTTCTCGGCCGTCGACGGCGGGGCGAGACGAGCCGTCTCCCGGCTGATCGACCGCGCGGACGTGACCGTCCTCGCGGACGTCGAGGTCGGGAGCGGGAACCTCGTGAACCTCGACTGTGCCCGCGAGTCGCGTTCGCTCGTCGTGATCGAGGACCGACCGTTCGGGGAGCGCAACTACGCCGGTGTGGAGGGGAGGGAACTCTACGACTCGCTCCGCGAGCGGGCCCGCGTGGCCGGGGAGGACGAACTGCTCTCGGCGGTCGCCTCCGCGCTCGGCTCCGAGCGGGAGCTTTAATCCGGCTCCGTCCCGAGGACGGGTGTGTCCTCTACCCTTCGCCAGCTACTCCCGCACTACCTCGCGATGTTCGTGATCTACCTGATCGGGGTCTTCGTCGTCGGCGCGCTCCTCGGCCAGATGAACTTCTGGATCTCGGTGTTCGTCGCGGTCGTGATCGCGCTCGGCTACCCGCCGGCGATCCGCCGCCTCGACATGGCGCCGGAGGTCTGGGCCCGCTGATCCACTCGCGGCGAGACGGGAGAGCCGCCGACGACCGAACCCGCGCCGTGGCGCTGTTACTGCTCGAAACGACGCGCTCAGAGCTGCTGGGCGCGCGCGGTCGTGACGATCCCCACGAGGACGACCACGCCGCCGACGACGGTCATCAGCTCCGGGACCTCCGTGAGCAGGAAGAACGCGAGCAGCGTCGCGCCGACCGGTTCGCCCAGCAAGGAGACGCTCACGACGCTCGAATCGAGGTGTGCGAGCGCCCAGTTCACGACCGTGTGACCGAAGACGCCCGGACCGAGCGCGAGCGCGAAGAAGAGCACCCACTCCCGTCCGGGATAGCCACCGAGCGGGTGCCCCCCGGCGAGCACGATGGCGAGCAGTGCGAGCGTACACGCCCCGTAGACGACCGTGACGTAGGGCAGGAGGGGCACGCGCTGGCGCAGCGACCGCCCGGCGAGGACGTAGCAGGCGGCCATCACCGCGCCGAGGACGGCGAGCGCGTTGCCGTAGAGCGCCGTCTCGGTGAAGGCCGTCTCCGTCAGGAGGTCGGTCACCGACATGAGCGTCGCGCCGGAGATCGCCAGCAGGATCCCCCCGACGGTCCGGGCGGTGATCCGCTCGTCGAGCAGGAGGTAGGCGCCGATCGCGACGAAGATCGGCTGCATCTGGACCAAGGTAACCGAAGCGGCGACGCTCGTCCAGCGGAGGCTCTCGAACCAGGCGGCGAAGTGGATCGCGAGCGCGACGCCCGTGACGGCCGCCACGGCCGCGTCGCGCGCCCCCAGCACCGCGAAGTCCGTGCGGTGGCGGGTGAGCGCGAACGGGGCGAGCAGCGCGAGCGTGAACAGCACTCGGTAGAACGCGACGACCGAACTCGGCGCGTCCGACCAGCGCACGAGGATGGCCGCGGTGCTGAGCGCGAGGATCGACGCCGCGAGCGCGGCCCTCGGTGAGACGCGGTCGCGCGCCCGGTCGGTCAGCACGTCGAGCACGACCGGTCCTTTCCCTCCGGAGGGGTAAGCCGTTCGGGATCCGGCGGTCGACGGGGCTTAGTGACGGCGGGAGAACCCTCGTCCGTGACCGATGCCGACCGCGTCCGCGCCCGACTGCTCTCCGAACACGCGGAGCTCCTCGAAACGACGGTAACGTGTGCCGACGCGGTGGCCGCGACCTGGGACGGGGGGTACGCGACGGATCGAACCGCGGTCGTCCCACCGCTCGCGAGACGGCTCTCCGAAGCGGGTGTCACCGCCCGCCTTCCGGCCGTCCTCTCCGACGCCGTGTCGGTACTGGGCGAGTCGCTCCCCGCACCACCCGTTGCAGCCCCGCCGTACGTGACGGTCACGAGCGTCGGCCCGGTCCTCCGTGCGACGCTCTCCGAGTCGAGGCTCGTGCTCACGATCCGGGTCTTCTCGGTCGAGGACGGGCGGTACCGACGGGCGGAGGGGCGCGAGGAGGGGTTCCACGCCGAGTTCCGGTAGCGATCGGCTTTTGCTCGCCACCTGAGTCGGTCCGACCGTGGGCACTCGATCGGTCGCCGAACGCGAGCGCCTCGGCATCCTCCTCGTCCTGCTCTCAGCCGTCGGCTTCGGCACGCTCGGCATCTTCGGGGTCTACGCCCAGCGCGCGGGCCTCTCGATCCCGACGGTACTCGTCTACCGCTTCCTGATCGCCGCGGCCCTCGTCTGGGCGCTGCTGCTCGTCACCGGGCGCGCGCGACTGCTGCGCGGGCGGCTGCTCCTGATCGCGCTGGCGCTCGGCGGCCTCGGCTACGCGACACAGAGCGGGCTCTACTTCTTGGGGCTGGAGTTCATGACCGCGGGGCTCGTCGCGGTCGTCCTCTACACCTACCCCGCGTTCGTGGTGCTCATCGCCGTGACGGCGATCGGCGAGCGCGTCACGCGGGAGATGGTGCTCGCACTCGCGCTCTCGCTTTCGGGTATCGCGCTCGTCTCGGGTGCGACCCCGGCGGGCGCGTCGATCGTCGGGGTGGTCGTCGTCCTCGGGGCCGCGCTCGCCTACTCCTTTTACATCACGGTCTCCAGGGCCGTCCTCCGGACCGTCGATCCGCTCGTGCTGAGCGCGCACGTCCTCCCCGCCGCGGGGGTCACCTTCCTCGTCGTCGGGAGCGCCACGGGCGACCTCGCGGTGCCGACCGCACCGACACCCTTGCTGATCCTCCTCTCCATCGCCGTGCTCGCGACGGCGGTCCCAGTGGTGACGTTCTTCGCAGGGCTCGAACTCGTCGGCGCGAGCCGTGCGGGGATCGTGAGTACCGCCGAGCCACCGGTGACCGTCGCGCTCGGCGCGCTGTTGTTCGCCGAACCGGTCGGGGTCGTGACGGTCCTGGGCGGACTCTCGATCCTCACGGGCGTCGTGCTGCTCGAACGACGGTAGCCGGGGCTACTCGAGGAGCTCCTTCGTGACGCGGTGACGGTGGCGGAACATCGGCTCGAAGCCGACGACGCCGACCGGCGAGAGCCGTCTGCCGAGCGCTCCGGGCGGGAGTTCGTAGTTCACGGTGTCGCGAAGTCGGGTGCCGCCGTCCTCGGCGGCGAACTGGTGGGTGTGGACCCAGCGGGCGAACGGCCCCTCGACCATCACGTCGCGGAACATCGCCGACTCGCCGTCGTAGCCGCGCTCGGTGATCTTCGAGGTCCACTCCCCGCCCGGGAGCACGCCGAACGGACGCATCCGGAGGTCGATCTCGGAGCCGACGACCAGCTCCTCCGGGTTCGGGTCGCCGTGTGGACCCCTGATCGCTTCGACCTCGAGTCCCATCCAGTCGGGCGTGAGCGCCCGGAGCCCGTCGGCGTTCGAGTGAAACCGCCAGACGACCGACAACGGTGCATCGATGAACGCCTCGCGCTCGTAGGTTGCCATGGGTAGGTCGACGGAGGGGAGCGACAAAACTCGGCCGATCCGTTACTTCAGCCGCTCCTGGAGGAAACAGGGGTGGGCGGCGGTGACGCCGGGGATCGCGAGGATCTCCTCTTTGATGATCTCGCCGACGCCGTCGCCGCTCTCGGCTCGTACCTCGGCCATCAGCATGTGATCGCCCGACGAGGAGTAGAGCGACTCGACGGACTCCGTCTCCGCGAGTTCGCGCGTCGCGTCGATGTAGCGCTCGCTCTCGACGTCGATGCCCACGAGGGCGATCGACCGGCCGGAGAGCTTCTTCGGATCGATGTCGGCCGAGTAGCCGACGATCACGCCGTCGTCTTCGAGTTTGCGGACGTACTTCCTGACCGTCGGCTTCGAGACGCCCGCCCGGCGTGCGATCTCGGCGTAGGAGGCCTGTGCGTCCTCCTCGAGTACCGACAGTATCCGATCCTCCGTCGAGTTCGTCGCCACGAGCGTTTCTTTCGCCCGGACGGAAAAATACCTTGCGAACCGGAAAGCGAGGGATGTCGTCCCGAAACCCCTCGCGACGAATCCGGAAACCCGGGGCTACTTGTGCCGGTCGAGCAGGTCGTAGGTCCGCTCCCACTCGTACTCCTCGTCGTAGTACCGTTCGGCGAGCGGCTCCTCCGGCATCTCGCCGATCGAGCGCTTCTCCTCGCCGTAGGAGGGTCGGTCCTCGTCGACGTAGTACCGGCCGGTGAGGACGGTGCCCTCGTGGAGCACCTCCTCGGTCTCGAACATCATGTCGGCGGCCTCCTTCCGGTCGTGGACGTCGAAGTCGTAGTCGTCGGACTCCTGGATGTCGACGTAGGGGACGTACTGTTTGGCGTCCTTGTTCCAGGTCGGACACTGCGTGAGGAAGTCGATGTGGGCGAAGCCGTCGTGTTCCATCGCCTCGACCAGGATCTCCTTCGCCTGGTTCGGGTTCACGGCCGCGGTCCGGGCGATGTAGCTCGCACCCGAGGTGAGCGAGAGCGACAGCGGCCGGATCGGGTCCTTCGCCGAACCCGACGGCTGGGTCTTCGACTTGTGACCCTTCGGGCTCGTCGGCGAGGTCTGGCCCTTCGTCAGGCCGAAGATCTCGTTGTTGAACACGATGTAGGTCATGTCGTGGTTCTCGCGGGCGGTGTGCATGAAGTGGTTACCGCCGATCCCGTAGCCGTCGCCGTCGCCGCCGGCGGCGATCACCTCGATACCCGGGTTCGCGAGCTTCGCCGCGCGGGCGATCGGCAGCGACCGCCCGTGGATCGTGTGGAAGCCGTAGCTCTCGAAGTAGCTGTTGAGCTTGCCCGAACAGCCGATACCGGTGCAGAGAAGGGTCTCGTCCGGCGTTCTGCCGACCTCGGGCATCGCCTGTTTCAGCGCCTTCAGGACGCCGAAGTCACCACAGCCCGGACACCACGTCGGCTGGGGCTCTTGCAGAGGAGTGAACTCCTCCCGGTCGATCTCTCGTTCCTCGCCGATCGCGCTGAATGCACTCATTGGTTAGTCACCTGCCGCGGGTTCGAGCCGCGTGTTCGCCGCCGGGGCGTCGGTCCCGTCCTCCAGGATCTGGAGTTCGAACCCTTCGACCACCTCGGCCGGCTCGAACGGGTTGCCGTCGTATTTGAGTAGGCTGTTCATCTTCTCGCCGAAGCGCCCCAGCTCCTTCTGGGCGAGCCCGCGGAACTGGGCGGTGGCGTTCATCTCCACGACGAGCGCGTCGTCGACGCTCTCGAGGAACTCCGTGAGCTCCCCCTCGGGGAACGGCATCAGGTCGCTGACGCTGATCGCACGCACGGAGTGGCCCGCGTCGTTGAGCCGGGCGGTCGCCTCGCGGACCGCGCCCTGGCTCGATCCCCACGTGACGATGCCGTACTCCGCCTCGTCGGGGCCGAAGTAGGTCTGGTGTGAGGTCTCGGGATCGCTGTCGAGCTCCTCGCGGATCGACGCGATCTTTCGCATCCGCCGGTCCATCTGGTAGATCCGGTTCTGCGGGTCCTCCTCGATGTGGCCGTACGGGGAGTGTTCGTTGCCGGTGACGAGGAACCGTCCGCCCTTCTGGCCCGGCACGGAGCGGGGGTTGACGCCGTTCTCGGGGTCGTACTGGAAGCGCTTGAACTTGCCAACCTCGTCGTGGGGCATCTCCGCGAGCTCCTCCTCGGTGAGGACGGCTCCGGGATCGGAGTTCGGCTCGCGGTCGAAGAAGCTCTCGGGGACGTTCTGGTTCTCGCCGGAGAGCTTCTGGTCGATGATCACGATCGCTGGGACGTGGTAGTTGTAGGCGAGTTCGAACGCCCTCCGAGTCTGGTCGTACGTCTCGGCGGGGGTGCCGGGGGCGAAGACGACCCTGCAGGAGTCGCCCTGACTCGAGTAGAGCACCGACTCGAGGTCGGCCTGCTCCGGCTTCGTCGGGAGGCCGGTCGATGGACCGGCGCGCATCGCCTCGATCAGCACGACGGGGGTCTCCGACATCTCGGCGAGGCCGAGCGGTTCGGCCATCAGCGCGAAGCCGCCGCCCGACGAGCCGGACATCGACTTCACGCCCGCGTGGCTCGCGCCGAGGGCGAGACAGGCCGCCGCGATCTCGTCTTCGACCTGTTCGGCGATCCCGTTCATCCCCGGGAGGTGCTGGGACATGATGGTGAAGACGTCGGTCCAGGGCGTCATCGGGTAGCCCGCGATGAACCGACAGCCCTCGTCCAGCGCGCCGTAGGCGACGCCGTTCGAACCGGAGATGAGCACCTGCGTCTCCTCGTGCTCGCCGTCGGGGAGCTTCACGTCGTGGTCGACGTCGTACTCCTCTTCGATCATCTCGTAGGCCTCCTCGAGGATCGTGAGGTTCGGCTCCAGGATCCCCTCCCGGCCGCCCATCGCCTCCTCCATCAGGTCCTCGATCGGCTGGGTGTCCATCCCGATCAGCGCTGCGGTGACGCCGACGCCGGCGGTGTTGCGCATCACCTCGCGGCCGTGCTCTCTCGCCATGCTCCGGAGGTCGAGGTCGAAGACGTGCCAGCCGTTCTCCTCGACGCGCTCGTCGAAGTCGGGGATCTCCGAGGCGTCGATCAGCCCGGAGTCGTAGACGATGATCCCGCCCTCGCGGAGGTCGTCCAGGTTCTCGGAGAGCGGCTTGATCTCCTCGTTGCCGTAGAAGGCGCCCTCCTTCGGGTTTCGCGCGAAGCTGTCGCCCAGCGCGAGCAGGAAGTTGTAGCCGTCCCCGCGCGAGGTGACCTCCTCGGGTTTCGCCCGGATCTCGACGTAGGTGTGACCGCCCCGAATCCGAGAGGGGTAGTGACGATGCGTAAATACGTGGAGCCCCGACCGCATCAGGGCCTTCGCGAAGTTCTGGCTGGTCGAGTCGATTCCGTCCCCGGAACCGCCCGCGATCCGCCAGATGA
>SKWB01000106.1 GCA_007129135.1 Halococcaceae archaeon
CGACGCCGGTACCGAGGGAGCGATCGTGAACACGGCGTCGATCAGTTCGACGTTCGCCCAGCACGGCCAGGTCGCCTACGACACCACCAAAGGAGCGATCCGGATGCTCACGCGCGGGGCGGCGCTCGAGTTGGCGAGCGAGGGGATTCGGGTGAACGCGACCGCGCCGGGACAGATCGCGACCGAGTTCACCGAGGACGGCACCGAGCGAACGGAGGACAGGGCGGGTGACGGGGAGTTCCTCAAGCCGATCCCGATGGGGAGAGCGGGCTACCCCGAGGACGTCGCCGACGCGACGCTCTACCTCGCGAGCGATGCGGCCTCGTATATCACGGGAGAGCTGCTCTCCGTCGACGGCGGCTGGCACACATGTTGAGAACGAAACGGTCCGAGCACCGGTTCTCCGATTCGATTCTCCCCCACAAGATGCGATAGCTGAATTCGGTGTTGCGGAGGACTGGATCGGTCGTTCGACCCGGTCGGCCTACACCTCGACCTCCTGGAGGACTCCCTTCACCGCCTCGCGGTCGAACGAGTCGCCGTGACCGTGTTCCGCGTGGTCCTGGACCATCCGGATCGCCTCGTCCTCGTCCGCCGATCGGACCATGAACGCACACCCCTCGTAATCGGGGAGCTCTCCACACACTGACTGATACGCTTTCGTCATGTTTCGATCCCCATGTTTTACGCCATGAGATAGCATAGACCTTTCGCGGGCCGGAGCGCTCGTCGAGTGAACACGACCGTGATGGCGAACCGTCCGGTCTCCCTACGAAAGTCGCTCCCCGATCCCGCCGAGTGCGTCGGTCCCCTGTACCTCGTCGTCCGCCTCGGGGAGCGTCCGCACCTCGAGCTCCGGAAACAGCGCTTCGATCTCCGCGACCCGCTCTCGGTGCCTGTCGCGCCGCGAGCGACAGCGCGAGCAGTCCTCCTCGACGTCCTCCAGCACCCTGTTCACGACGAGCGTGCGAACGGGCATCCCGTACTCGCGCAGCCGAGTCACGAGGCGCTCGGTCTCCGAGATCACCATCGCCTCGGGGATCAGCACCACGCGGAACTCGGTCCGCTCGGGATCGGTCAGCGCCTCGCGGGCACGCTCCATCCGTCCTTTCAGCGCGAGGATGTCCTCGTCGTCCCTGTTCGAACTCCCGAAGTACGAGGCCGGCCCGAGCATCATCCTGCGCGCGGAGTCGCCGACCCGTCGCACCTGCCCCCGGAGCGAGAGCGTCTTCTCGAGGGCCGTGTCCATCACGTCCGGGAGGTCGAGCAGCCGGAGGGTGTGGCCCGTGGGCGCGGTATCGAGGACGATCAGGTCGAAGCGGTCGTCCTCGGCGTAGGTGGCGAGTCGATCGAGCGCGGCGAGTTCGTCGCCGCCGGGGGGCATCCCCGCGGAGAAGACGTCCGCGACGTCCTCGTCGTCCATCCGGATTCCCACCGATCGGAGGTCCTTCGCGAGCGCCTCGAGGATCTCGCGGTACTCGTCTTTCTGCGTCTCGGGGTCGATCTCGACCGCCCAGAGCCCCTCCCCGAGTTCGGTCGGATCGGCCCCCAGATCGGTCTCGAACGAGTCGGAGAGCGAGTGGGCGGGGTCGGTCGAGACGACGAGCGTGTCGGTGCCGCGCTCGGCGGCGGCGAGCGCCGTCGCCGCCGCGCAGGTGGTCTTCCCGACGCCTCCCTTCCCGCCGTAGAGGACGAATTCGGTCACGTCGGTTCGACGGGCCGGAGGGACCTATACTGTGGGTCCGAGCGCGCTCGCTTGGCTAGGGTGATACACACCGAGCGCGTAGCGGGTGAACATGAACGGCACCGAACTGCGGGCGGACTCGACCGGATCGATCGAACTCGTCTGCGAGCGGACGGAGGCGGACGCGGACCCGCCGCGGCTCAGGCCGTTCTCGGGCGGCGACGAGTTCGGGCTCCTCGTCGACGACCTCCGGCCGGGCGAGCGGGTGACGCTGTTCACGGACGAGTACGAGCCCCTCGAGGAGTGACCGATCGGAGTTCCGTCGAGGGGTTACGCGACCGTCGACGGTCGCAGCAGTGGCAGGAGCTTCCGGCTGCAGACGAGCGTGGCTGCCCAGAGGGCGACCGCACCGAAGCTCCCGACCCAGAGCGCGAGGAGCAGCTCACCCGAGAGCGCCATCGAGAGCGTCGAGTACTCGAGAAACAGCCCGACCAACGCGAGGGCGAGTGCGATCGAGGCGTAGCCGGCGAGCGCCAGTAGCTCGATCAGGAGGGCGGCGAGTCCGTGGTACATGGAAGCCCGTCGATCGTCGAGGGTATATGGGTTTCGAGTGTGCATCTCTCCCGGGATATGTTCTGCATTCGTGACGTTCGGACGCTCGTGATCGTCGGTTCGGAACCCGACCGGCTCTCGAGAGACGCACGTCCGGTCGGACGGCGAGGAGAGCTCACACGACCGCTCTGAACAGGACGACAGCGCCGACGCCGGCACAGAGCGCGAGCAGGATGCTCTCGGTGCGCCACATCGTGAGCACGACGATCCCCGCGGCGGCCCACTCCGCGGGGCCGCCGCTCGCGAGCTCCGGCCCGAGGAGCGCGATCACGATCGCACCGGGGAGCACCGAGAGTCCGGCCTCGACCCGCTCGCTCACGTCGGTGGTGCTCAAAAGCCAGAGCCCGCCGACCTTCGTGAGCACGGTGACGAGCGCCATCGCGAGGATCACGCCGACGACGAGCGGGTCGAGCGAGAGCGCGCTAGCGGCCATGGCGGATCACCTCGACACCCGCGGCGGCGAACCCGCCGAGCAGGATGTACCACTGGCCGGGGAGGAGTTCGGCCGAGACCAGCGCGA
>SKWB01000360.1 GCA_007129135.1 Halococcaceae archaeon
ACGACCTCGAGGGCTCCTCGCTCGAACGCCCTGCAGACCGTGTTCTCCTCCGGGAACGGGTCGTCTTCGACCCGCGAGAGGTACGCGACGAGTTCGGCGTAGTACCGGGTCTCCATCGCCCTCCGAACGAGCGAGCGCAGGCGCTCGGAGCCGAGTTCACGCGCCTCCGGCGAGTCACCGTCCACATCCCCACGAGGGTCAGCGTCGGTATAACTGCTGGTGCGGAGCGGGACGAGGTATCGAGCGGACCCGTCCGCCGCGACCGTCTCGAGGCCGGTTTCGTGGACCGTCGACCGGGGTGGATTCGATCCGAGATCAGATCGGGAGCGTGAGCGCGAGGAGGTGGACGAGGAGTCCGATCGAGAACAGGGCACAGACGCCCACGAGGGAGGCGACAGCCGAGCCCGCCGCCGCTCCGAAGACGGTGGAGACCCCGTCGTACCCTCGCTCCCGGAACGCGTCGCGAAGCGAGACGAACGCGGGAACGAGGGCGACGTACGGGATCGCCGCGAGCAGGACGACCCCGACCGTGTCGCCCCCTCGGAAGAGCAGGAAGGGGAGGCCGAACCAGACGAGAACCGCTACGAAGAGCGCGAGATACCCGATACCGAGGCTGTCGACGCCGACGAGGTCGCCGGACGCCGCGAGCGGCGGGACTCCAGGGTAGACCACGCCGGTCGCGAGCGACCCGATAACCGCCTCGGAGAGACTGTGCGGACCGCCCGACCGCGTCGCGAACTCCCTCACCGTGACTACCGTCGCGATACTCCACCAGCCACAACAGAGCGCGCACCATCCCGCCAGGACGTACCCTCGGGATCGGTCGGGTATCACGTCAGTGATCTCGAAACGGAGGGACCTAGCCCTTCTGGCCCGTTTTTCGGCGGGCTTCAGCCCTCGAAACGCTCGTTTCCCTCCGCGGACAGCAGCCGTACCGACGGAGATCGACGTACTCCGCATCAAGGAACGCCTCGCGCCGTAGGACGACCTCCCTTCGAAACCCCACCTTCTCCAGGACCCGTGCGGAGGCGGGGTTCGTCTCGTAGACGCTGGAGACGACCTTGTTCAGACGACGCTCGGAGAACGCATACTCGCAGAGGAGCCTTACGGCTTCCGTCGCGTGTCCCTCTCCCCACGCCTCTGGGATGATTATGTAGCCGACTTCGGCGACGCCCCGTCTGACTCGTGGGTCGTTGATCGTCCGCTTGAGGAGTGGAGCGTCCTCCTCCCCGATCGCCCGAAGCGCGACGGTCTCGCCGGACAGGAACGTCATCCACGACATACACGAGGGGTGACCGAGGCGGGTTGTAACCCTTCGCCGATCGACCGGGTCCCGATCCCGACCGTCCACGGGGACCCGCCCGGACCGGTGGAGTCCGCCCCGGCCCGACGACCGCCAGGCATAACGGCTTTCGGCCACGCTGTGAATCCGATGTCGGGCCGACTCGAAGCGGTGCTCGCCGTCGCCTTCCCCGATCGTGAGGTCGATCGCCTCCGCGAGACGGGACCCTCGTGGAACGAGGCGAACGAGACCGTCCGGGTCGAATTCGTCGGCGGGGAGAGCTGTTACCTGAAGACCGCCCGCGACGGGGAGGGCGCTCGAATCGCCAGCGAACGCGCGGCACTCGAGTACGTGGCCGAGAACGGTGAGGTTCCGGTCCCGGCGTCGGTCGCGTGCGATCCGTACGGGGCCGTTCCGTACCTCGTGACGGAGCCGGTCGCCGGGCGGAGCCTCCTCGCCGCGTGGTCGGAGGCGGGAAGCGAGGAACGGGTGGCGCTGTCTCGGTCGGTCGGAAGCACGCTGGCGGCGGTCCACACCCACCGGTTCGAGAGCCACGGGCGGCTTCTCGGCGGCAGCGGTGGCGAACTCGACCTGCGGACCGGGACCTGGACGGACGTCCTGATCGAGACGATCGGCGAGGCGCGGCGTCTCGCCCCCGACGATCGGTTCTCGCACACTTCGAGGCGGTGATCGACGCCATCGAGGCGAACCGGAAGCCCCTCGACGGCGCGCCCGCGGCCCTGCTCCACGGCGATCCCGCCCGACCGAACTGTTTCCTCGTCGGGAGCGAGGTCGGACTGCTCGACTGGGAACTCGCCCACGTCGGCGACCCCGCCCGTGACCTCTACCGCGTCCGCGATCAGCAGATCGACCCCCTTCGGTCGACGGGTCCCGACGAGCTGGTCGAGGCACTCCACGAGGGGTATCGCGAGCGGGCGGGCGGCCTTCCAGCGGGGTTCGAGAAGCGACGGCCCGTCTACGAGGCCGTCCGGTTCCTCGGCGTCTCCGGGTACATCGATCGCGTGGCCGAGTTCGAGGGCGAGCCGGTCGAGGAGCTCGCCGGGTGGGCGGACGAAGAGATGAGTCGGCGGCTCGACCGACTGTACTGATTACTCGGCGCGCTGGCGCTCGTCCCACGCGCGTCGCCCCTCGCGGAACGCCGGCACGAGCACCCAGAACGTGATCGCGCCGATGAGCGCGAAGTAGAGCGCGATGTCGCCGATCACGAGCAGCGCCTCGCCGTAGGTCCCGAGGTCCTCGTCGGGTCGGGGTGCGATCAACTGGGTGCCACCGAACCCGTCGGTCCGGTACCACGCCGCGACGGTGAACCAGACCGTCCCGGAGACGGTGAGGATCGCAAGCCCCTTGATGAACTCGTCAGCCATTACCAGTGCCTTCGTCGGACCGCTCTTTAGGTTTTCTCATCTCCTCGGCCTCGAACCGGGTCGAAAAGGCATACACCGCAGAGGCTCCGACGATGAGTCCCAACCCGAGCAGGGCGAGCGGGAGGCTGATCTCCTCTATATCCGCCGTCGCCCGGTTGGTCGCCGCGTCGAGGACGACGAACCCCCCGACGACGCCGAAGACCGCGAAGAGCGTCGAGAAGACGGTGACGGCCTTGTAGATCCGCATCGGTACGGCGACCGATCGCCCGCGCGGGCCGTCACCGGCGCTCGCCCCGTCGGCGCTTTCGGCGGACCGTTCGCTCCCCGTCGTCGGCTGCTCTGAAGAACTCATGGGGTGGCTACCGCGGCGGCCGCAGGCGGTAGTACCGCTTGTTCAGCTCGTACATGTAGCCCTCCTGCATCGTCTTCAACACCGCGTAGGCGATGAAGAAGGCGACCACCGGGAGGATGAACGAGAGCGCGAACAGCAGGTCGATCGTCATGATCGCGATGAACTCCGCGACGATGTTCTGGATCGGGACGATCGCGATGGTGATCGCGAAGACGATCCCGGCGACGCCGAGTGCGCCCCAGAACGGCTCCTCGACCGGTCTGCGCGCCGATCCCTTGTTCAGGAAGGGCACGATGGCGATGAAGCCGACGACGACCAGGTTCGCGAGCACGCCGTAGACGCGATCCGAGACGATCTTGTCGCCGCCGAGGATCGCCAGGTTCGGGTTGATCGGATCGAGGTGGAGCAGCCCGAACGACCAGTAGAGATACCAGTCGGGCAGGATCACCGGTGGCGTGTTCGAGGGGTCCGCCGGGTCCGGCAGGTGCGGCGGCAGCGCCGCGGCGACGAAGAACATCATCCCGAGGAAGAAGCTCGTGATCGCCAGGTTCCGTATCGTCTCGTGTGGCCAGGTCGGGAAGGCGAGCACGTCGCGCTCGACGTAGTCGGACTCCTGGCGGAGCACCTGGTCCTCGTAGCGCGCCCGCTCGAAGTACTCGTAGGTGAGCCGCGAGAGCCCCTGGGTCCGCGCCTTCCGGTCGTGCCAGGTGGGCGTCTGGTCGTCCGGCGGGACGTTCGCCGGCAGTCCGGCACCGCCCTCGCTCTCGCCCCCGTCGGTCTGTGGCTCTCCGCCGTCGGTTCTCACGTCCTCCGTGTGGTCTCTCTCTGTCATGATCAGTGTGGCTCCGCGATACCCTGCATCCAGACGATGCCGACGTGGATGGCGATCAGCGCGGTCACGACGAACGGCAGGATGAACACGTGGAGGATGTACATCCGTTGGATCGTCGGCTCACCGAGCGTAAAGCCGCCGAAGACGAGTTGGGCGGTCCACTCCCCGATCAGGGGGATCGACAGCGCCATCTCGACGCCGATCTGGCCGGCCCAGTACGACAGCTGGCTCCACGGCAGCAGGTAGCCCGTGTAGCCGAAGACCATCGTCAGGCTGATCAGGACGATGCCGAGCAGCCAGTTCAGCTCGCGGGGCTCCTTGTACGCGCCCGTGAAGTAGACACGCAGCATGTGCAAGAACACCGCTGCAGTCATGATCTGGGCGGACCAGCGATGGAGGCTCCTGAGGAACGACCCGAAGTTCAGGTCGATCATGATCGTCTGGGCGACGTGTGCGTAGGCGACGTAGGTGTACTCGGGGTGTTCGGCCGTCGACGGCGAGTAGTAGAAGCCGAGGATCCCGCCCGTGACCGCCGCGACGATGTACGCGATGATCGAGAAGAACCCGAGCGAGTAGAGCGGATACCAGTACCAGAACTTGTTGTCCAGGTTATACTGCTCGGTGTGGCTCTTCGGCATCTGGAGGTTGATCTTGTAGTACATGTCCTCCATCAGCTCGAGGTAGTCCACGATCCGGAGCCGCTTGTCGAGATACATCAGCCCGTAGAGATACCCCTCCTCGATCGGCGAGAGGTCTCGCTCCTGCATCCAGGCCCGGTGGTCCGTCTCGTCGCGTGGTTCTAAGCTCATATATCGTCCTCGTCCTCTCTGGGCAGCGCCACGAAGCTCTGTTCCATGATCGTGAACGGGTCGTAGACCGACTGGTGACACTGACAGTAGATCTCGTCACCGGTGCCGAACTGCATCGACTCGCGGGTCACCTTCCAGCCGGGGATACAACAGAAGTGCGTACAGGTGTTGAAGATGGCGATGAACCCCTCGTCGGTGCTCGCCTCGAGCCAGTCGTCGCCCGCTGCGGCCTCCTCGATCAGTTCGCTTCGGAGGACGAAGACGTTCACCGTCTCGGCCGAGCCGATGTCGTCGCCCTCGGATCGCCAGGTCGCGGTCGCCGGCTTGCCGATCTGGGAACTGCCGATGTCCTCCTCGGGCTCCCACTCCATGTAGTCCTCGAAGTCGTCGATGTGGATCCGGTCGCCCGCCTCGACGTCGGACTGCTGCCACTCGTACTGGGTGATCTCGGAGTAGTGGAAGTAGTTCTCCTGGTCGGCCGTCGGGGCGAGCCCCGGAAGCGTCTGTCCCCCACAGTAGTGGTACCACTCCGAGGAGTACTCGATCCCCCCGAGTTCCTCCTCGGCGATCACGAACGTCTCCCCGTCGACCTCGATCTCCTCGGTCTCCGGCCAGATCCCCTGGAGGTAGCCCTCGTCGTCGACCTGGAGCGGGATCTGTGGCATCCCGTTCGGGGCGGGCCCGTCGACCATCTCCGTGCCCATGAAGTTCCTGACCCCACCGCCCACCGGGGACGGCGGCGTCGAGGTGTTCACTGCTGCGGCGCCGGACGCGCCGAAGCCGGCGACGGCGGCCGCGCCGACGACGCCCTTGACGAACCGGCGGCGGTCTGATTCGACTGGATATTTGTCTTCGTCTGCCATTGTTACTTCTTGTGATACGGGTAGACCGCTCGCTTCACGTGTTCCCACGCGCCGTCCCAGTACTCCTCGCCCTGGACCTGCTCCTCTTTGAGGTAGAGGTCCTCCCACTTCCGGCGTCGTTTCTTCACGATCATCACGTCAGGGAGGAACTCCTTTCGGTAGAGCACCAGGATGAACGCGAGGTTGATGAAGATCGCCGCGAGCAGCAGTCCGAGGTAGATGTTCCCGGCCTGCGTCGTCCCCCAGGCTTCGACCAGCCCGTAGGTGAAGACGCCGACGAACACCACCTCGATGATCGTCAACACGACGATCGCGATCGCGGCGACGGTCGACTCCCTCGCCGGCTCGTACCGGTGGATGTCGCCGTAGGAGCTCCCCGAGGAGCTCATCAGTTACCCCCCTTCGCGTTCGGTGACTCGCCGTACTTGAGCGTGTAGAACGTGAAGATCAGCGAGACGACGATCGCGAGGATCGCGCCGACGCCCACGTAGTGTTCGCGGATGTCCACGCCCATGTCCGTCGGCTCCATCTCCGCGGCCTCGTCGGCGTCGATCGTCTCGATGTCGTCACCGACGGCGATCCCGCCGTACATGTTCTGGGCCTCGTGGGGCGTACAGACGTAGTAGCTGATCTGGTCGCCCTCCTCGAACGTGTGCTCGAACGTGAAGCCCTCGGAGTCGTCGGTCTCGCTCTCGAACTCCTCGCCGTCCTGGCTCACGACGTTGTGACCGCCACCCTCGCCCGTCCACTCCCAGACGACCGTCGTTCCCTCGTCGATCCAGATCGCCGGCGGCGCGAACTGGAGGCCGTCACCCGCACCGACCTCAACGACGACCTCCTCTTCCCCCCGGAGGTCCTCCGTCTCGCTGTAGTTCGGCGCGTTGGTCACCTCCTCCGGCCAGTCGGGCTCCTCCTCGGCGGCGACCGTGCCGACGCCGAGGGTGAGCCCCGCACCTGCGGCAGCGCCAGCGCCCGCTACGCCGCCGCTTGTGCGCATAAATTCCCGTCGGTTCATACACGAAAACCTCAGGACTGTGCTCGCTTAAACCCACCGATGGGCGGGCATTCACTCCCCGTCGTCGCGCTCTGAGACGGCCTCTAGCGGGAGCAGTCGTCCCCCCTCGACCGGGACGAACTCCGGCCGCTCGGCCGAGTCGACGTGGGCCGCCCGAAGCCGGTCGCGGTACTCCACTGCACGGAAGCGATCGGAGAGCCGGGCGTTCGCCACCGTGATGAAGAGGAAGAGGCTGCCCAGCAGGAAGACCCCCCCGAGGACGAACGGGATCAGTCGCGTCCCGATCGCACCGCCCGAGAAGACCGACGCCAGGATCATCCCGAGCCCGGAGAGGCCGAGCCCGAACGCGAGCACCTGGAGCATCTTGTTGCCCAGGTCGCCCGTCCCCTCCGGTACCTCCTCCGGACCGGGGAGCTCCCACTCCTCCGGCGGCTCCTCGACCTCGTAGTCGTCCATCGAACAGAGCGCGACGCTCGGCTTGACGTCCCGGAGCACGGTGCCGGAGCCCTCGACCGATCCGTCGGGGTAGACCACCGCGTAGCCCTCGTCGGAGTACGCGAGGAGGTGTGGGCCTCCCTCGTCCAGGCGCTCGAGCACCGCGAAGACGTCCCGGTAGGCGATCCGTCGCTGCAGGTCGCGTTCGACCCGGTCGATCAGCGCCTCCCCCGTGATCCACGAGTCGGGATCGAAGGCCGCCTCCCACCCCTCGAGACCGAGTTTCTCCATCTCCCGGGGACCGAACGCCTCGAAGTCCACCTCGGAGAGGTCCGCCCGCTCGGCGTCCTCCGGTTCGCTCCCGGGGGTCTCCGACTCCGGTGCGGGGTTCGCGTCGCTCATCGCTCTCCTCTAGGGTGGGCAGCCTCAAACCAGTTGTGACACGGGCGGAGTCGGGCCGTTTAACGCCGCCGCCTCCTAACCACGAACGATGACGAACGAGTTTCTGTGGGCCACGGTCGCCGTCGTCTGTGTGACCGCGAGCTTCCCCTTCTACCTCTACGGCGCCAAGATCGTCCTCGACGCCGAGACGGTCACCTGGACGGTGCTGACCCGCCACCTCAGGTATATCGTCACCGGTCTCCTCCTCACCGGGGGCCCCGTCGTCCTCTGGATGGCACCCCGGATGTTCGACGAACTCACGGGCTTCGCCGCGATGCACATCGTCGCCGGCCTCCAGGCGTACGCCTTCCTCCTGTTCGCGCTGACCGGTATCGTGCGGATCTTCCAGGCGAAGCGCCAGCACAACCTCTATCACGAGCCGGACCCCACGGTCGACCTCGACGACCTCCACGAGAACATGTCCGCCTGGCGGTTTCGCCTGCGCGTCGGCGTCGCCGGCTACGTCTGCTGCTGGCTGCTGGCCTACGCGCTCGGAATGGCCCGCTACCTGCTCCGCTACCCGCTCTCTTAGCTGTTGAACGGCTCCTCGTCGCGGTGGTTGTCGGGGTTCTCCTCCTCTCTCGCGGCCTGCTCTCTCGGCTCGGAGTGGCTGACCTCGGTGTCGTCCTCTCTCGCCTCGCGGGCCACCTCGTGTTCCTCCTCGCTTCGCTCCTCGTCCCGTTCGTCCTCCAGTTCGACGTCCCGTCCGTGTTCGTCTGCGTCGGTCATGCGGCGAGCGGTTCGACCCGAAGCCCGAAAGACCTTATGTACGCACCTCACACCACGGATCAACGACCCGCCGCGCCGGGCCACAGACAGGACGTCGAGAAGCAGATGACGACACACGACACTCACGCGGACCCTGAAACGACGGTTCGACCCGAGACGGCCGAGGAGCGGGAGTTCTTCGACCGTGCGTTCGACGCGCTCTCGAACGCCCGCCGTCGCCACGCGCTCTCGGTGCTCTCCGATCACGGGACGATCGGTCTCGCGGACCTCGCCGACGAGGTCGCCGTCCGCGAGCGTTCGCTCCCGCTCAGCGAGATCCCCGCGGAGGCCGTCGCGGAGACGTACATGGCGCTCTATCACCGGCACGTTCCCCGGCTGGCCGACGAGGGCTTCGTCGATTACGACCAGGAGACCGATACGATCCGCGGGACCGAGGCCGTTCCGTCGCTCGATCCCTACCTCGACGGCGAGTGAAACCGACTGCCGTACCCGTCTGCCGCTCGGACCGGGCGTTGCGGAGCAATCTGACCGGAACGGCCGGATAGAGGCCGGACGAGACGCGCGAGATCCAGTCCCGACTCTCACCAGGGGTCGCCGCTCGCGAGGTCGACGTCGGTGTCCCGCTTCGACGACGGGCAGAGGTCCTCCAGAACGCACGACTCGCAGTCGGGACTCCGCGCCGAGCAGACCGCCCGACCGTGACTGATACAGAGGTGGGTGAACGCCTTCCAGCGCTCGCGCGGGACCAGCTCCATCAGTTCGCGCTCGATCGCCTCGGGCGTCTCGCGTTCGGTGAGCCCGAGCCGCCGCGAGAGCCGCATCACGTGTGTGTCGACGACGACGCCCTCGACGACCTGGTGGCCGTGCTGGAGGACGACGTTCGCGGTCTTCCTCCCCACGCCCGGCAGATCGGTGAGTTCGCCCATCGTCTTCGGCACCTTCCCGTCGTGTTCCTCGACGATGATCGCACAGGCCTCGCGGACGTAGCTCGCCTTGTTGTTGTAGTAGGTCACGGAGCTGAGCGCCTCCGCCAGCACCTCCTGGGGTGCGTTCGCATACTCCTCGGGTGTGCGGTAAGTCGAGAAGAGCGCTTCGGTGACCCCGTTCACCCGCTCGTCGGTACACTGCGCCGAGAGGATCACGGCGATCAGGAGTTCGAGCCTGTTCGAGAAGTCGAGCGAGATGGTCGAGTCGGGGTACTCCTCCTCCAGGCGTTCGATCACGACCGCGGTCTGTTCTTCGCGCGTACCGAGCGGGGTTCCCATACCTGGTGGCTTCGCTCGGTGGCGTTTGAGCGGTTCGGTTCGTCCGCCCCCGGACAACGCAGCCCTTATACGACTCTCCGACACGCATCGACGTATGAAGGCGACCGCGCGAGCACACCCGATCCAGGGCCTCGCGAAGTACCACGGGATGCGCGACCCGGAGCTTCGCTTACCCTATCACGACAGCATCAGCGTCTGCACCGCCCCGAGTCACACGAAGACCACCGTCGCGTTCGACGACTCGTTGAACCGGGACGAGTACGTCCTCGACGGCGAGCGCGTCGAGGGCCGGGGTGCAGAACGGATCGAAGCCGTCCTCGACCGGGTCCGAACGCTCGCGGGCCTCGACACGCGCGTCCGCTTCGAGAGCGAGAACGACTTCCCCTCGAACGTCGGCTTCGGTTCCTCCTCCTCTGGGTTCGCCGCCCTCGCGCTCGCCGCGAGCGAGGCCGCCGACCTCGACCTCTCGCTGCCGACGGTCTCGACGGTCGCTCGCCGGGGTTCCTCGTCTGCCGCGCGGGCGGTCACCGGTGCGTTCAGTCAGCTCCACACCGGACTGAACGACCAGGACTGTCGCTCCGAACGGATCGAGAGTCCCCTGGAGGCCGACCTCCGCGTCGTCGCCGGACTCGTCCCCGCGTACAAGGAGACCGAGGCGGCCCACGAGGAGGCCGCGGAGAGCCACATGTTCGGCGCTCGGATGGCCCACATGCACGGGCAGATCGCCGAACTCCGCGACGCGCTCAGGGCGGGTGACTTCGACCGGACGTTCTCGCTCGCCGAGCACGACTCGCTCTCGCTCGCGGCGACGACGATGACCGGCCCCGCGGGCTGGGTCTACTGGCGGCCCGAGACGCTCGCCATCTTCGACGCGGTAAGGGAACTGCGGGACGACGGCGTCCCGGCCTACTACTCGACCGACACCGGCGCGAGCGTCTACGTCAACACGACGCCCGACCACGTCGACCGGGTCGAGCAAGTAGTCTCCGACTGCGGCGTCGAGACCCACGTCTGGGAGGTGGGCGGGCCGGCGGAAGTGCTGAGCGAGGACGAGGCGCTCTTCTGAAAAGCCCTCGTTCGGGACTGGCGTCCCTCACTCGCCCTTTTACTGTCCGCCGGAAGAGCGGGGCTCTTCCGAGCCCTCGTTCGCTTCGCTCACGAGGACACCAGGTCCGCAGGCGAGCCGTCGCGGTCACGACGGCTCGCCGAGTGGACCAGCCCTTCCCCGTCCGGTTCGCTGGCGTCTCGCGACGCCAGCGAACCGGGGCCGCCCGGACGTCGATGAGAGCGAGAGTGATCGGTTGCTCGGGAGCCCTCGCTCGGCCTACAGCGTTCGGTTCCCGCGACCG
>SKWB01000178.1 GCA_007129135.1 Halococcaceae archaeon
AACGGACACCGCGGGGCGAACTTACAGCCCGGCTCCGGATCGATCAGGTCCGGCGGCTCGCCGGGCACCGAGACGAGGTCCTGTGAGTCCTCGCTGATGTCCGGAAACGCGTTTCTGAGCCCCATCGTGTACGGATGTCGTGGGTTCTTGATGACGGTGCGGGCGTCGGCGTACTCGACGACGCGACCCGCGTACATTACCGCGATCGTATCGCAGGTCTCGGAGACGACCGACATGTCGTGGGTGATCATGATCATCCCCATCTCGTACTCCTCCTGGATCTCGTTGATCAGCTTGAGGATCCGGTCCTGGATCATCACGTCGAGCGCCGTCGTCGGCTCGTCGGCGAGCACGATCGACGGGCTCAGCGCGAGCGAGAGGGCGATCATCGCCCGCTGTGCCATCCCGCCCGAGAACTGGTGTGGGTAGTCGGTGATACGGTCGGGCTCGAGGCCGAGCTCCTCGAAGAGGTCGCGTGCCCGCTGGCGCGCCTCCTTCTTCGAGACGCCCTCGTGCACCCTGATCACCTGCATGATCTGTTTCCCGACCGTCTGGACGGGATCGAGCCCGTTCATCGCGGTCTGCGGGATCATCGAGATCTCCTGCCAGCGGATCTGCTTTCGAAGCTCCTTTTCGGTTAGCTCGGTCAGTTCGGTCCCGTTCAGGTTCACCGAGCCGCCGGCGACCGATCCGTTCCGTGGCAGGAGGTCGAAGACGGACTTCGCGAGCGTCGTCTTCCCGCAGCCGCTCTCCCCGACGAGCCCGAGCGTCTCTCGCTCCTCGACGGTGAACGAGACGCCGTCGACGGCGTGTACGTCACCCGCCTCGGTTCTGTACCGTGTCTGAAGGTCGTTGATCTCTAGCATGTCAGTGTCTCAGCTCCCGGTTGGTGATCTCCTCGAGGCTCCGTCCGATGAAGAAGACGGACGCTACGAGCAGCATGATGCAGATACCGGCCGGGAGGACCCACCACCAAGCGAAGCGGATCCCGCCCGAGTGGTAAGCCTGGAACAGCATCTGTCCCCAGGACCAGAGCGTCGGATCCCCGAACCCGAGGAACGCGAGGCTCGCCTCGTAGATGACCGCGTACGCGACCGCGAACGCCATGTACAGCCCCACCAGGGGGAGGACGTTCGGGAAGATGTGCCGGTACATGATCCGGACGTCGCTCGCGCCGACGGCCTTCGCCGACTCGACGTACGGCCGTTGCTTCTGGGATAACACCTCCGACCGGATCACCCTCGCCGAGTCGCGCCAGAGTATGAGCCCGATCACGATGATGATGTTCTGTATGTTGGTCCCGAATATGAAGACGAGCACGATCACGAACGGGAGGAACGGGAGCCCGTAGGCGACGTCCACGATCCGCATGAGGATGTCGTCGACCTTCCCGCCGTAGTAGGCGCTGACGAGCGCGACGTTCGACCCGATGAAGACGGCGATCAGCGCGGCCAGCAGCCCGACCATGATCGACACCTGCGTCGACATGATCACCTGCGAGAGGACGTCCTCACCGTAGTTGGTGGTCCCGAGCGGGTGATCCGCCGTCGGGGCGGTCGTTCGAAGGACCTGCCCGTCGTCGCCCCGGTGAACCGCCGCCGGCTCGTAGGGTGCGAGGAACGGGGCAAAGAGGGCCATGAAGACGAAGAACAACAGGATCACGACGCCGATCTTGCCGAGTCGGTCGCCCAGGACGACGTTTCCGACGGAGAGGACGTCGTTCTTGTACCGTTCGAGCCGCCGTCTGCTCAGGACACCCGTCCCGGAGTCGGTGGTGATGCGGTCCAGTACGCGGTCGGCGATCGATGTGCTCATTCGTATTTCACCCGTGGGTCGAGGTAGACGTAGGTCAGGTCGGCGACGAAGTTCATGAAGATGACCACGCTCCCCATGAGGAAGAAGATCGCTTGTGCGATCGCGTAGTCGTTGAACTGGACGGAGTCGACCATCTCACGGCCCATGCCGGGCCAGCTGAAGACGGTCTCGATGACCAGCGACCCCCCGAGCGAGATACCGACGACGAGCGCGATGACGGTCGTGATCGGGAGGATCGAGTTCCGTGCGGCGTGTTTGTAGAGGATGATGTGTTCGGGAAGCCCCTCGGCCTTCTTGATCTCGATGAAGTCCTCGTCGAGCACCTGTATCATGCTGCTGCGCATGAGCAGGGCGGGCGTGGCCATGTAGAAGATCACCCCCGTCAGGAGCGGCAAGAACATGTGGTAGAGGAAGTCCACGGCGAAGTAGCGCTGGTAGAAGACGCTCACCTCCGTCCCGGGTGCACGCATCCCGCCGGAGGGGAACCAGCCGAGGCCGAACGGGAAGACCATCAGCAGGACGATGCCGATCCAGAACTCGGGCGAGGAGCGGGCGACGAGCGTCAGGACGACGCCGGCCTGTTCCTTGGCCGTGCCCCTGACCCAGCCCATGAACGCGCCGACGGCGACGCCGATCGTGTACGAGATGAAGAACGCCGGACCCATCAGGAGGATCGTGTTCCAGAACCGGACGGCGACGATGTCGTAGACCGGTGAGCCGTACCGGTAGGAGTGTCCCATGTCCAGCGCGACGAGCTGTCGGAGGAACTCGACGTACTGGATGTGCATCGGTTCGTTCAACCCCAGGTCCTCCAGCACTTCCTGTCGCTGTTCGGGGGTCATCCCGTCGAGCAGGTACATCGTCGTCGGGTCCCCCGGGGCGATCCGAAAGATCACGAACAACAACGTCAGGAATACGAAGTAGGTCACGAGGAGTTGGCCTATCCGCCGTGCCACATATTTCTGCATGCCTTGGCTCATGAGTGCGTTTCGCTACCGAGAACCATCCAGGCCGTATACTTAAATCAATCTATTTTCCTTATATACTGGAGGAAAGAATCCGGTTTCGTGTCGGGGGGTCCGTGACGGTGATCCCACCGCCGGGGGTACTCCGCTCGGTGCGGCGGCGCGCGCTGAGACCCTGAAATCGGATGTATGCACGCCTCTCCGGCGAGGAACGACCGACCGTTGCACCGTCGATCCCCGCGATCGAACCCGGCCTGTCGTATAATTTCTGCCATTTTAAACTCTGAACTATCCACGCACATATATATACCCCGGTTTCCACACGTCTACTGGGCAGATCATGACCAGCTATCGCATGGGGAAGAGTCCGGCCGAGCCGTCACGCCGGAGGTTCCTCAAGACGACCGGTACGATCGGAGCAGCGGGACTGATGGCGACGGCCGGATGTCTCGGTGGGAACGGACCCGGAGACGACGACGAAGCGGACGACGGAGATGGGGGAGAGTTGGATGTCGATTTCCCCGAGGAGTACGTCGAAGAGGACCCGGAGGGAGAGCCGGTATCGGCCATCCACGAGGCGCTCGACGCCGACTTCCCGCTCCGACACTACTACTCCGAGGTACACACCAACATCCTCGCGGACCTCGGCTTCGACATGGAGTACAACGTCCGGGCCTTGCAGGCCCACCTCGACGAGACGTTCGTCGCTCGAAACCACGACATCATGAACCTCCGGTACCTGGACGGGTTCGACCCCGACCGGCCGATTCGGGACGGAGCCTCCGAGGCGGCACTGGACGAGGGTGGTGCGAACAACGCGAACCACTGGAACCCGGAGTACGAGGAGCTGCTCAGCGAGCAGGCCGCGCTGATCGACGAGGACGAGCGTCAGGAGCTCGTCTTTCAGTGCCAGGAGTACCTCGTGGACGAGTACATACTGGTGCCGATCCTCGTCCAGGACCGTGCGATGCCGTACAACTCCAACCGGATCACCGGCGGGGTCGAGGAGTACTTGGAGGACGGTCTCGCGGGGATCACGAACATGGTCAACATCGAGACCGAGGACGGGGAGCTACGGACGGCCCAGCAGGAGGACCTCAACACCCTCGATCCCATGGCCGCCGAGCGCGGTCGGGCCGACCGCGACTACGGCCGCCTCATCTTCGACCGGCTGATGCACCCGACGCCGGAGGCCGACTTCCTCGCCGACGAGTGGGCAGCCGAATCGGTCGAACAACCGGACGACACGACCTACGAGGTGACGCTACGCGAGGGACTCGAGTTCCACGACGGGGAACCGGTCACCGCGGAGGACATCGAGTTCACCTACACCTACGGTGCGGAACAGAGCGCCGGTCTCAGGGGGGTGCTCGGGAACTTAGAGGAGATCACCGTCGAGGACGAACTCTCGTTGACCTTCCACATGAGCCAGCCCGACGCGACGTTCATGCTCCGGGCGCTGGCGGGCCGCGATTCGGGTATCCTCCCGCGGCACATCCTCGAGGACGTCGACGATCCGAGCGGCTGGGACCAGGACGAGGACATGTTCATCGGCAGTGGCCCGTTCATGCTGAACAGCTACGACCCCGGTGAGGAGCTCGTCCTCGACGCACACGAGGCCCACCAGTTCGCCCCGAACGTCGACCGGGTGGTGCGGATACAGTCCGCGGACTCCGCCTCTGCGGCGTCGGCCGTCGAGGACGAGACCGTCGATATGGTGCCGTACGACCTCCCGCCGGACCAGCTCGAGCGCCTCGAACAGGAGGACCACATCGAGATCGCGGAGGCGCTCATGACCTCGATCCACTACTGTACGATGAACATGCACCCCGACCGGGAGGACGGTCCGTTCAGGTTCTACGAGGTCCGGCAGGCGGTCGGTCACACGTTCGACCGAGAGGAGTGGCTGGACATCGCCGGCGCCGGATTCGGTGAGGTGCTGAACACGCCGATGTCACCCGGCCTCGAGTTCTGGGCCGCTCCCGAGGACAGGGTCTCGCCCGACCCGTTCGACACCGACCAGGCGATCGAGATCCTCGGGGAAGCCGGCTTCCGCTGGGACGAGGACGGACAGCTCCACTACCCCGCGGATACGAGTGACCTCACGACACAGGACGAGGCGTACAACTGGGACGACCACGACGTGCCGGACGTGCTGGCCGACTACGAGTAGGTCACGGAGCCGTCGACTACTTTTTTTCGGATCACCGAGATCGAAACGGCGAGCGTCGCACGTCGAGGACGTGCGGAGAAAACTACTACCTCCCCCGTGGAGTCGGGACAGCATGGCGATCAGCTCGATCGACAGCGTCGAGACGGTAGCGCTCGAGGCACCGCTCACCGAACCGTTCGGCTACGCACAGGAGTGGGTGGACACCCGCACCGCGCTGCTCGTCCGGGTCGAGAGCTCGGACGGGACCGTTGGGTGGGGCGAGTGCTGGGGGCCGACCGCGGGAACCCGCGGGACGGTCGAGGAGATCCTTCGCCCAGTGGTCGTCGGCGAGGACCCGACGGACGTCGAGCGGCTCTACGACCGCATGTACGACGTCTGCCGGGCCGCCTACCAGTCGGTCGTTCCGCTGCCCGCGATCAGCGGCGTGGAGATCGCACTCTGGGACCTCTCGGGGAAGCTCCTGGGTCAGCCCGTCTCGTCGCTACTCGGTGGTCGTCACCGGAACGAGACCCGCACGTACGCGACGGGACACTACTTCAAGCCGGTCGAGGACCTCGAAGAGCAGTACCGACGGATCGTCGAGGAGGCGACGAGAAACGCCTCGCTCGGGGCTCTCAAGCTCAAGGTCGGCCTCCAGCTCCTGGGCTACGGACCGGACGAGGACCTCGAACTCGTCCGCCGCGTTCGGGACGCGGTCGGAGAGGACGTCGATCTCATGGTCGACGCCAACTACGCCTACGACCGGCCGACCGCCCGGTCTGTCGGCGAGCATCTGGCCGAGTACGACGTTCGGTGGTTCGAGGAGCCGGTGAGGCCGGAGGATCTGGAGGGGTACGCCGACCTGAGGCGGACGCTCTCGGTTCCGATCGCGGGCGGCGAGTGTCACACGCCGGCCGAGTTCGACCGACTCCTCGACGCCGACGCCCTCGACGTCGCCCAGCCCGACCTCTGCAACGTCGGCGGGCTCACCCCGGCGAGGAGGCTCGCCGACCGCGTCCGCCCCTACCGGACCGTCGCGGTCGTGCCCCACGTCTGGGGGACGCCGATCGCGATCGGGGCGAGCCTCCAGTACATCGCGACGCTCGTGGACGACGCGCCCCTCGAGTTCGACCGGTCGCCGAACCCGCTTCGCGAGGAGCTCACCGCCGACCGGTTCGTCGAGGGCGACGGATCCGTCCCGATCCCCGCCGACCCGGGTCTCGGGGTGGAACTCGACCCCGACGCCGTCGAGGCCTACCGGGTCGATTGAGCCCGCGAACCACCGTGCTCCGGACCCGCGCTCGACCGTGGTTGGTGGGTATCGCGTCCGTCGGGGCCCTCTATCGGGCGACCAACTGCCGACCGAGGGACGGCGGGCCGCGGCTCTCGAGTGCTCACTCGTAGACGTGGACGCTCCCCGTGGCGTTCTCCTCGATGTACTCCCAGTCGTACTCGACGCCGAGGCCGGGGCCCTCGGGGACCGGGACCGTTCCGTCGGCGTCGATCGCGTCGAGCATGTCGGAGTAGTCACCCTCGTAGACCGGCGGCTGCGTGTTCGCACAGTCCGGGTGGACCAGCGCCATCTCGTAGTAGTTCGCGTTGCGGGTCGCGGCGAGACAGTGACGCTGTGCGGGGCCGGGGGCGTGGTACTCGACGTCGAGGCCGAAGCCCTCAGCCACGCGAGCGATCTTCATCGCCCCCGTGATACCGGCGTCGTACTCGGGGTCGGCGCGGACGAAGTCGGTCGCGCCGTTCGCGACGAAGTCCGTGTGACTCTCGAGGCCGCGGACGTGTTCGGTCTGCAGTATCGGCGTCTCGATCGTCTCGCGGAGCTTCCGGTGGGCGTGCTGACTGATCCCGGCGTCCTTCATCGGGTCCTCGTACCAGAGAAAGCCCTGTTCGTCGCAGGCGCGGCCGACTTTGAGCGTGTCCGCCCACGTATCGAGGTGACAGGCCGGATCGAGCATGAGGTCCATCTCACCGCCGACGCGCTCGCCGACCGCGTGGACCGCCTCGACGATCTTCTGCGTGCTGCGCAGCTCGTCCGGCCAGATGTGGAGTTTGTAGCCGGGATAGCCCATCTCGAGACACTCCTCCGCGAAGTCGGCGAAGTCCTCGGGCGTCTCGAGTCCACCCTCGTCGTCGCCGGGGTAGGTCGAGGCGTAGGCCGGCAGTCGCCTCCGGTAGGTGCCGAGCAGTTCGTGGATCGGCGCGTCGTAGTACTTCCCCGCGAGGTCCCAGAGCGCGATGTCGACGGGGCCGATCCCCATGCGGTCGTACTTCCGGAGCGCGCGTTTGATCTCGCTCCAGTGTTTCTCGCGATCGAACGGGTTTTCCCCGACGAGGTAGTCCGCGAACATGTTGATCTGGGCCGCACCGGGGGAGTTCCCCCCGACGTACTCGCCCGTGACGCCCTCGTCGGTCTGGACCTCGATCGCGAAGAGCTTGCGGTCCGTGACCGCTCCCGGCTGGTAGACGGGATCGAACCCGTAGGAGGAAAAGCCCACGTCCTCGAGCGGGTAGCTGAACTCGGTCGACGCTATCCGTGTGATCGTCGGAGCCATCGGGTGGTGGGTCGAACGGAGGGAGGTTAAGTCGTTCCGTCCGGGGCGGTGTCGACCGTCACGGGGGGAACGAATGGCCGTTCGGTATCGCTGACCGGTCATCCTGCTTATCTGTGTGTGAACGGCCCGCACACCCCGTCGGTCCACGACCTTACAGGCGTACGACTGTCATTCGTGGGTTCACCATCGCCGAACGGATTAATATACTTATATCTTTTCGGCACTGCTAGTACGCCTGCTGTGGGATGTGGGAGACGGTCCGCGATGGCCGTTCTCGCCCGCTAGGAGTAGGTCAGGTTGAGTTCGATGACGTTCGCCGCCTCCATGACGCTGTCAGGGATCGTCTCGGTGAAGTAGGTCCCCTTGAACCGGTGGGTCGGCCCCGAGACGCTGACCGAGCCGAGGACCCGACCCGAGGCGCTCACGATCGGGGCGCTGATACACCGCAGTCCCTGGACCTGCTCCTCGTCGTCGACCGCGTAGCCCCGTTCGCGGATCTCCTCCAGTTCGGCCGCGAGCTCCGCCCTGTCGGTGATCGTGTTCGGGGTCACCTCGGGAAGCCCGTGTCTGTCGAGGATGGCCTCGACGCGCGGCTCGGGCAGCTTCGCCAGGATGGACTTGCCGAGCGCCGTCGAGTGGAGATAGACGCGCGTTCCGACCCTGGTGTTGACCTGGATCGCCCTGGTGTCCTCCCCGCGGTGGAGATAGACGCCACGACCGTGTTCCTCGATCAGGAGGTTGCTGAGGTTACCGGTCTCCTCCGCGAGCCTGTCGACCTCCGGTTTCGCCGTCGTGTAGACGTCGGTTCGGCTCCGGGCGTGCGCGCCGTACTCCAGGAACCGGACGCCGATCCGGTAGACGCCGTCGTCTTTGACCACCCACTCCTCCTCCTCGAGCGTGCTGAGGTAGCTGTGGACCGTGCTCTTCGGGACGTCGAGGTGGGTGGCCAGTTCGGTGACCCCGGCACCGTCCAGTTCCTTCAACCCGTCGAGGACGGTGAACGTCGTCCGAGTCGACTTGACCGGGTTCCGTGCGGTTCCTGCCATGGGTACCCTTCTCTCGGCATGATACATAAGCGTTCAGTATGAGCGAACGGCCGTCCGGAGCCACCCCTCACGAGTAGGTGAGGTTCAGCGTGACGACGTTCGCCGCCTCCATCACCCGCTCGGGCATCTCCTCGGTGAGGTACGAGCCGTCGAACCGACGGACGGGACCGGCGACGCTCATCGCCCCGACGGTCCGCCCGCCGTCTCCCAGTACGGGGACGCCCACACACCGTAGCCCGTCGACCAGCTCCTCGTCGTCGATCGCGTACCCGCGCTCGCGCGTCCGCTCCAGTTCGCGCCACAGCCGGTCCCGGTCGGTCACCGTCCGCGGCGTCGCCGCCGGCAGCCCGTGTTCGTCGACGATCGCCTCGACGCGCTCTTCGGGCAGGTGTGCGAGGATCGCCTTCCCCATCGCCGTCGAGTGGAGGCGGACCCGCGTCCCGACGTGCGTGTCGAGCGCCCGTACGGCCCGGTCGCCCATCGCCCGGTAGAGGTAGACGCCCATCCCGTGCTCTTCGACCATCAGGTTCGCCAGGTTCCCGGTCTCCTCGGCGAGCCGAGCCACCTCCGGCTTCGCCGTCTCGTAGATCTCCGTCTTCCGGCGGGCGTAGGCGCCGTACTCGAGGAACCGGACGCCGACGCGGTACTCCCCGTCGTCGTTGACGACGTAGCCGTCCCGTTCTAGCGTGCTGAGGTGGCTGTGGACCGTGCTCACCGGCACCTCCAGATAGGTCGCGAGCTCCGTCACCCCGGCACCGTCGAGCCGTTTCAACCCGTCGACGACGGTGAACGCCGTCCTGGCCGCGTTCACCCGGTTCGGTGTCCTGCCTACCATCGCTCACGCTCGGCGGCCGTGCGGGTCCGTTTCGGGGATAGGGGCGTCGGTTCGCGCACGTTTCGGTTCGGATGGCGAGGTGGTCGTGAGTGCCGTCCGTGGGACCGCCGTCCGGTCTAGTCGTCGGCGGGCTGCTGGAGCTCCTCGGTCGCGAACGCCTCGACGATCCCCGCACAGAAGTCCGGCAGGTCGTCCGGACACCGGCCGGTGAGGACGTTCCCGTCCTTCACGTACGGCACGTCGTGGTACTCGCCCCCGGCGTTCAACAGCGCCGTCCTGACCGACTTCCACGCCGTGACGTCCTTCCCGTCGACGATGTCGGCCTCGATGAGCATCTCCGGACCGTGACAGATCGCGGCCACCAGCGTCCCCGCCTCGTAGGCCTCCTTCGTGAACTCGACCACCTCGGGAACGACCCGGAGGTGGTCGGGGGAGAAGCCGCCGGGGTAGAGCACGCAGTCGAGCTCCTCGAGGTCGAGCTCCTCGAACTCCTTCACGTCGTATCGGACGCCCTCCTGCATCACGATCGGTGGACACGGCGTCCCGAACCGGCCCTTGATCGGTGCGTCCGCAGAGCCGTGCCGGGCGTTGAAGCCCGCCTCCACGGGAACGAGGGTCACGTTCGCCCCCTCGTGGTCGAGCTGGAGCAGGCAGTACTCCATCTCGATGTCCTCGAACTCGTGACCGACGATGATCGCGACGTTTTTGTCCTCAATAGTCATGTGGTCTCGCTCCGGTCTACGACTGGACGACCGACGCATTAAACGTTTCGTGAGTCGACACCCCCGCGAACGGGACCGACACCCCCGTCAGAAGACCTGCCAGCCGCCGTCGACGAACAGCAGTTCGCCGGTGACGTAGCTCGCCTCCTCGCTCGCGAGGTAGAGGTACGCCCCGGCGACGTCCTCGGGCGTCCCGGCGCGCCCGAGCGGGACGTCTTTTATCAGGTCGCCGGAGCTCGCGGCCTCGGTGGCCTCCTCGGTCCAGCCCTCGATGAACTCGGTCGCGATCTGTCCGGGACCGACCGCGTTCACACGGATGCCGTGTTCGGCGAGTTCGAGCGCCGACCCACGTGTGATCATCCGTACCGCGCCCTTCGTCGAGTCGTACTGCACCTGGTCGAACTGCGCGTGACTCGAACTGATCGAGGCCGTGTTGACGATCGCTCCCGGCTCCCCCCGCTCGATCATGTCCGCCGCCGCCGCCTGGATGCCGAAGTAGACGCCCTTCGCGTTGACCGAGTGGATCCGGTCGAACTCCTCCGGTTCGAGGTCGAGCACGGAGCCGCCGATGTAGAGGCCCGCGTTGTTGATCATCACGTCGACGCCGCCGTACTCGCGGGCCGTTCCGACCAGGTCACGGATCTGCTCGCGGTCGGTCACGTCCGTCCGCTGGAACGTCGCCGTCCCTCCACCGTCCTCGATCGCCTCGTGGGTCGGCACGTCGGCGTCCTTCGGCTCCTCCTCGATGTCGCCGACGACGACGGTCGCCCCGGCGTCACCGAACCGGAGGGCGGTCTCCCGGCCGATCCCCGAGGTCGCCCCGGTGATGACCACGGTCTCGTCGTCGAACGTTGGGTTCAGTCGTCCCATGCGCCCTCATCCCCGGGACGGGAGTAATAGCTTCGGGTCGATTCGGGCGACGGTCCCGGAACGACTCCTCGGCGCTCGTGAGAGACGTGGCGGCGGGAGGACCGCACGCAGATTTATGTGGGCGTACAGGTAACGTGGCCCATGGTTCACTCGACGTGGGGAGACTGGTTCGTGCGCGAGGAGATCGAGGCGACCGAGCCCGACGGGGCGTCGCTCTGGTACCTCGGCTGCAACGCGTTCGTCCTCCGATCGGCGGAGGCGACGATCTACATCGACCCGTACTTCGACGACGGACAGCCGCCGTGGGTCGTCCGGATGATCCCGGTGCCGATGGACCCGGCCGACGCGACGCTCTGTGACGCGGTCTGCGTCACCCACGAGCACATCGACCACTTCCACCCGCCCTCGTACGGGCCGCTGACCGAGGACCTCGGCGCCGACCTCTACGTCCCGAGTTCGGCGTTCGAGGAGCCGGACTACGAGGGAGACGTCAGGACGCCCGAGGACCAGCGCCACGTGATCGGAGTCGGCGACGAGTTCGCGGTCGGCGACTTTACCATCTCTGTCCGCGGGGCGAACGACCCCGACGCGATCGAGCCGCTCTCGTACGTCGTCGAACACGACTCCGGGACGTTCTTCCACGGCGGGGACAGCAAGCCGGCCGAGGAGTTCGCCGGGATCGGCGAGGAGTTCGACATCGACCTCGGCGTCTTGGCGTTCGGCACCGTCGGCCACATCCACTTCCCCGACGAGGGCGAGACGAAACGGACGCGGTGGTACATGGACGAGAACCAGGTGATCGAGGCGGCGAACGACCTCCGACTGGACCGCCTGCTCCCCTCGCACTACGACATGTGGCGTGGCGTCGGCGCGGACCCGAAGGCGCTACACGCCCACGCCGCCTCGCACGACTACCCCCGGATCCTCGAGCCGATCACGATCGGCGACCGGGTCGACTTCGCCGAAGCGGGCATCGTCCGGTCGAACTCGCTCCGCTGACCGCACGAGGAGACCTCCACCGCGCGGTCGGGTCCCTCCCGCCACCCTCCCGACTCCGCACGCCGGGTGATTTATGCGTCCCCCTCGCGATCCGGCACGTACCATGCGAGTGGAGACGGTGGCCGACTGTCGGTGTGAGATCGGGGAGGTGCCGATGTGGCACCCGGAGGAGAAACGGCTCTACTGGATCGACATCCCGACCGGGGAGCTGTTCCGGTACGACCCGGCGACCGGGGCGTACGAGCGGTGTTTCGCCGGGGGCGTCGTCGGCGGCTACACGATCCAGGCCGACGGCTCGTTCCTCCTGTTCATGGAGGCCGGTGCGGTCGCGCGTCTGGAGCCACCCGAGGAGGGGGTCGCGAGCGACGACGCCCTCGAGACGGTCGTCGACTCGCTCCCCGGTGAGGAGGGGTCGCGGTTCAACGACGTCGTCGCGGATCCCGAGGGACGGGTGTTCGGTGGGACGATGCCGACCGACGACCGCCTCGGCGCGCTCTACCGCCTCGACACCGACGGGACGGTGACGAGAGTGCTGGAGGGGATCGACCTGCCGAACGGCATGGGCTTTTCCCCCGATCGGGAGACCTTCTACCTCACCGAGTCGAACACGAACACGATCTACGCGTTCGACTACGACGTCGAAACCGGGGCGGTCGACGACCGGCGGGTGTTCGTCGACGTCCGGGATGGGGAGGGGATGGCCGACGGGCTCACCGTCGACGAGGAGGGTTCGGTCTGGTCGGCGCAGTTCGGCGGGGGATGCGTCGTCCGGTACGCCCCCGACGGGACCGAGGAGGATCGACACGGAATCCCGGCGGAGAACGTGACGAGCCTGCTGTTCGCCGGTGATGGCTACGAGGAGCTCTACGTGACGACCGCGACGTACGAGGCGAGCGAGGACGACGAGGGCGCGGGGAACCTCTTCCGGCTCCGGCCGCCGGTCTCCGGCGTCGCGGAGTTCGCCTCGCGCGTCTCGCTCTGAGTCAGGACCCGAGTGTGCGGCGGGCGAGCTACGCGAACGACGGCGCCGGCACGTCCTCGTCCAGCGCCGACCGCCAGGTGTGCGCCGGCTCCCAGTCGAGGTCGGCTCTCGCCTTCGCGTTCGAGAGCGCGGACTCCTCGCCCTCGAGGTCGCACTCTTCGGGGAGGCCCCCGAAGACGGCGTCGATGGTCTCGGCGGTCGGTCGGCCGAGGTAGTTCTCGTCGGCGACACCGACGTACGCCTCGTGGCCCTCCGTATCGGCGTCCAGGACGGCCGAAACGAGCGAGACGATGTCGCGGACGTCGACGTACGACCAGAAGTTCCCGCTCGGGACGTGGGTGTTCCGGTCGCCGGTGACCGCGGCCGTCCCGGGGTCGAACGACTCGCGGATCTCCGTCGTGAAGTACTCGCCGGGGTACTGTATCCACGAGGGTCGGATCGACGTGACCGGGACGCCGTATCGGCGGTGGACCATCCGCCCGATCTCCTCGCCGACCACCTTCGACGTGCCGTAGGGGTCGGGCGCGCCGACCGGGTGCTCCTCGTCGATCGGGAAGTACTCGGGGAGTTCGGTCGTCTCCGCGAACACCGTCCCGTACGTACACTCGCTTGAGGCCCAGACGACCTCCGATCCCACCCGTCCGGCGGCGTCCATCACGTTGTAGTTCGCGAGGACGTTGTTCTCGAACGTCCGTCCGCCGGGACAGATCCCCATGGCCGGGACGTTCGCGAAGTGGATCACGGCGTCCGGTCGCGCGTAGTCGATGAGCTCCCACGCCTCGCCCTGGTCGGTGAGGTCGGCCCGGTAGAACGAGACGTTCTCGGGGGCGTCACCGCTCGGGCCCACCTGGTCGACGCACGTCACGTCGACGCCCCGTCTCGCGAGGTCGTCGACGATCCAGCTACCCGACTCGCCGAGTCCACCGGTCACGACCGCACTGTCGATAGCTACCATCCGTGGGGAGTATCCGGTCCACCTACCTATACGTACTGATCGGAGGCCTTCGGAGCGAGCCGGTTCCGAGGACGCCCGCGTCGACCGATCGCCGGACCGCCTCGAAGAGGCATCGTCTCGGTGAGAGGTGGTGTCCGAACGCGATAGACGACGGATCGAACACATCCACAACCACTATGCGCTCTGCCCGTCACACGGAGAGCATGGCCGAATTCACCGGGTTCCGCCGGGCGGACGGCTCGGTCGGGGTCCGCAACCACGTCGCGGTGATCCCGACGTCCGTCTCGGCGAGCGCGCTCTCGAGGCGGATCGGTGCCGACGCGGGCGAACGCGTCCGGGCGACCCCCCACCAGATGGGCGCGGACCAGCCGACGCCCGCACGGGAGCAGACCGAGCGCGTACTCGCGGGAATCGGCCGCAACCCGAACGTCGGCGCCGCGTTACTCGTCGAGTTGGGTACCGAATCGATCGACGTCGAGGCGCTCGCCGATCGGATCGCCGAATCGGGCACGCCGGTCGAGACGCTCTCGATCCGCGAGGTCGGGGGGACGGCCGCGGCGATCGAGGCAGGGAGAGAGCGCGCACGGTCGCTCGTCGCGGAGGTAGCGGACGCGCGCCGGGAGACCGCGGACGCCTCGGAACTGGTCTTCGGCGTCGAGTGTGGCGGCAGCGACGCCACGAGCGGGATCGCGGCGAACCCCGCGGTCGGCAACGCGTGTGACCGACTCGTCGAGGCCGGCGGCACCGCCTGTTTCAGCGAGACGCCCGAGTTCATCGGCGCGGAGCACATCCTCGCCGAGCGGTGTGCGGACAGGGCGACGCGAGAGTGGCTGCTCGAGCGCGTCGAGATGCGAGAGAACATGGCACAGCTGATGGGCGTCGACCTCCGTGGCGCACAGCCCACGCCCGGCAACCAGGAGGGCGGGCTGACGACGATCGAGGAGAAGAGCCTCGGCGCGATCTCGAAGGGCGGGACCACGCCGGTACGAGGGATGGTCGAGTACGCCGAACGGCTCCCGACCGGGGGTGGGCTCGTGCTGATGGACACGCCGGGCTACGACGTCGAGAGCGTCGTCGGGAAGGTCGCCGGCGGCGCGCAGGTGATCGCGTTCACCACCGGGCGCGGCAGCACGACCGGCAACCCGATCGCCCCGGTGATCAAGGTCACCGGCAACCCGAAGACCTGGGAGCGGCTCTCGAACAACATGGACTTCGACGCCAGCACGGTCATCTCCGGCGAGTCGCTCTCGGACGTCGGCGAACGGCTCTTCGACCTGCTGCTCGAGGTCGCGAGCGGGCGGCTCACCGAGGCGGAGTACCGCCGGCTCGAGGAGTTCGCGATCAACGAGATCCAGCCCGAGGAGCTCGTCGGGCTCCGGGGTGAGGCCAGATGAAGGGCCGGGTCCTCGACGGGTGCGCGCTGTTGATGACCGACCGGGACACCGTCGTGACCGCATTGGAAGACCTCGAGGCCGATCGGGAGATCGCGCTCGGCGAGGGGGAGTCGGTCGCGCTCCGCGAACCGGTCCCGTTCGGTCACAAGGTCGCGGTGACCGCTATCGACACCGACGACCACGTCGTCAAGTACGGCGAGGTGATCGGCGAGGCGACCGAGCGGATCGAGCCCGGGGCCTGGGTCCACACGCACAACTGCGAGAGCACGCGGGGGCGGGGAGACATACCGAAACCGAACGGCTCCGGTGTCGTGGCGGAGGGCGAGCGACGATGACGCCCGAGACCGAGACCCGAGACGCTCCGAGCGGGGGGGTGACCGACGAGAGGGCTGCGTTCACCGGCTACGGTCGGACCGACGGCCGTATCGGCGTCCGGAACCGGCTGCTGGTGTTGCCGTCGGTGATCTGCTCGCACCTCGTCGCCGACCGGATCGCAGCGCGGGTGCCCACGGCGGTGAGCGCGCCCCACGACCACGGCTGCGCCCAGCTCGGCGCGGACAACGACCAGACGGCACGGACGTTCACCGGTATCGGCACGAACCCGAACGTCGCGGGGGTCGTCGTCGTCGGGCTGGGCTGCGAGGAGATCCAGAGCGACGACGTCGCGGCACGCCTGGCCGACCTCGGGGTCCCGGTGCGGGAGCTCTCGATCCAGTCCGAGGGCGGCTCGGACCGAACGATAGAACGCGGCGTCGAGGCGGCGACCGCCCTCCTCGAGGAGCGACGCCGGGAGACGAGGGGGTCGCTCGCGGACCTGACCGTCGGGATCGTCAGCAGCGATCTCCGGGAGTCGACGGTCGAGCGGGTCGATCCGCTCCTCGGCTCGTTCGCCCGGCGGGTCGTCGACGAGGGCGGCAGGGTCGTCGTCGCCGGGACCGAGCGCCTGTCCTCACACGCCGAGGAAGCGGTGGCAGCGGCGGACGAGAGCGTCGCAGAGGAGTTCGGGGGGTTGCTCGAGACCCGACGACTGACGCCGGCGCGCACCACGGGTCTCCGACGACGGGCCGCCGAACGCTCGTTCGACGAGCTCTCCCGTCCGTGGGGCGGGCTCCCGATCCGGGCGGTGCTCGCCTACGGCGAGCGGGCGACACACGACGCCGGCGTCGGGTTCGTCGACGCGCCCTCGGGGTTCGCCGAGGCGGCGACCGGACTCGCCGCGGCGGGGGCACAGATCGTCCTCCACGGGACCGCCGAGGGGATCCCGTCGGGTCACCCGATCGTCCCCGTGCTGAAGCTGACGGGCGACGAGCGGACCTTCCGGGCGCTCCCGGAGGACATCGACGTCGACGCTCGCTCGACCACGCCGGAGGGGTTCGCGGATCGCGTCCTCGACCTGTTGAACGGGGCCGAGAGCTGTGCGGAGCGACACGGCCTGACCGAGTTCGCGATCACCCGCGTCGGGCCGTCGATGTGAGCGACGAGGAGACGAGAGAACGATGACGTACACGGCCGGTATCATCGGGACGGGCGGTATCGCCGCCATGGGTATTCTCCCAGTGTAGGACATACGAGCCCTCCCACCGTGGGGTTACCTGGCTACTCCATCACGGGCGTTCTCGGTCGCAGGGGATAGGGATTCGAGAGACGACCGTGGTAGAGGCGTCGGTCGGTACCGCGGATCGTGCCGATCGGTCGTGCGGACCCCACCCGAGCCGCGACGGTGATCGAACCGTCGGACGGCGGACTCTCCTCACTGGATCACGTCGTGTTCGAGGACACCGACGCCTTCGACCTCGACTTCGACCCGGTCGCCGTCAGCGAGCGGGCCGACGCCCGCGGGCGTACCCGTCGAGATCACGTCGCCGGGCTCGAGCGTCATATACGCGGTGATCTCTGCGATCAGCTCCGGGACCGAGAAGATGAACTCCGAGATCGAGGAGTCCTGTTTCGTCTCGCCGTTCACGCGCAGTTCGATCGCCGCGTCGTCGGGGACCTCGTCCGGGCTCGCGATCGCTGGACCGATCGGTGCGGCGCCGTCGAACGCCTTCCCGCGGATCCAGTTCTGTTCGACCTCTTGATCGTCACGGTTCGAGATGTCGTTCACGCAGGTGTAGCCCGCGACGACGTCCATCGCCTCCCCTTCGGGGACGTCCTTGCACTGCTCGCCGATCACGACGCCGAACTCCGCCTCCCAGTCGACGCGCTCCTTGCCAGTCGGGAGCCGCACCGTGTCGTTCGGACCGGCGACCGTGTTCGGCCCCTTGAGGAACAGAAGCGGCCGGTCCGGGATCTCCATCCCCGCCTCCTCGGCGTGGTTCTCGTAGTTGAGCCCGACACAGACGATCTTCGTGGGCTCGCAGGGTGCGAGGAGGTCGACCTCCTCGAGGTCGTAGGTCTCGGCACCGAAGCTGACGGTCCCCGCTCGGAGTTCGCCGGTCCTGACGCTGCCCGCTGGGTCGCCGAATCGAACCGTGTACATACCGGAGTGCCTCGGAGCAGGGTGTTAACCGTTCCGACCGCGGCCGAATCCGCGGCACCACGACGAGCGGCTCGCACGGTGGCGAGGGGTATACACACTTCGGGTGACCGACGGTGATATAGGGGGCCGAGCAGTGAGGTCACGAAAGCCATCGTACACACCGCGATCGAGGAGGGTGCCATCGCCTACGACAGTGGTGGGTAGCTAGTCGGTGCGAGCGCTAGGGGCAGTGCGAGAAGCTGGCTGCGCGTGGCGTAACCGAAAAGATGGTCGACTGGCAGGGAAAGTCATCGATGGAGATCCCCGAAAGCGGGTGAATCCACGAACTCGACGTTTCGGTCCTCCGAGACACGCCCGCCACGAGCGACTAGTCGGAGGGTGGACCCGGCTCAGTTCATCAGTTCGTAGGGGATGTACGTCACCAGGTCCGGGAAGAAGATGATCAGTAGCAACACGGCGACCAGGGGGATGTAGAACGGGACGACGTAGACCATGATGTCGTCGAGCGCGACGGGCGTCACCTTGTCGAGGACGAACAGGATGATGCCGAACGGTGGCGTGAGCAGCCCGATCATGAGCGTGAGGATCATGACGATTCCGAAGTGAATCGGGTCGATTCCCGCGATGGAGATCACCGGCATCAGGACGGGAACCAGAATCGTGATCGCCGCGATCGTCTCCATGAAGGTCCCGACGATCAGAAGCAGGACGACCAGCAGGAGGAGGATCATCGTCGGGTCCTCCGTGAGAGCGGTGATCGCCTCGACCAGGAGCTGTGGGAGCTGAAGCCGCAGTGCCACGAGTCCGTACAGCGCAGCGATCGCGATGATGAACGTCAATGCGAACGTCTCGATCGTGCTGTCGCGGATCTCCCCGTAGAACTGCGGGAGGGTCATATCGCCCCAGATCGAGCCGACGACGAGCGTGTAGATCACGGCGACCGCACCGGCCTCGGTAGCGGTGAAGAAACCGCCGAGGATCCCGCCGATGATGATGATCGGGATGAGCAGCGCCGGCAGCGCCTTCACGAACGTCGAACCGATCCGGCGTACGTCGAGTTGATCGGTCGGCTCCATCCCCCGCAGCCGGACGATGACGTAGACGAGACACATGATCGCGACCCCGAGCATCACTCCCGGGACGATACCGGCGAGGAAGAGCGCGCCGATCGACTCCTCTGCCAGCACGCCGTAGATGATCACCGGCACGCTCGGGGGGATGATCGGGCCGATGATCGAGGAGCTCCCGGTGACGCCGATCGAGAGGTCCTCGTCGTAGCCGTAGTTCTGCATCGCGGTGAACTCCACACGACCGAGCCCGGAGGCGTCGGCCACGGCGAGTCCGGACATCCCGGAAAAGAGCATGCTCGCGACGACGTTGACCTGTGCGATCCCGCCCCGAAGCCAGCCGACGAGCGCGTTCGCGAAGTCGAACAGCTCCTCGGTGAAGCCCATCCGATTCATCAGTCGGCCGAGCAACAGGTAGAACGGGATCGCGAGCAACGAGAACGTGTTCAGCCCGAACAGCAACGGGTTGGCGATCGTTTCCAGGCTGAATGCGGGGCCGTACGGCGAGAGCATGACGATGACCGACGTGGCCCCCATCGCGATCGCTACCGGCACGCCGATCGCATAGAGCAGCAACAGGACGCCGAGGAAGAGGATCCCGATGACGTATAGTTCGTTGACCATCGGCTATCGACCCGACCCCTCGTCGGCCGACGACTCCCCTGCGGTCCCCGGGAGCTCGCCGCGGAGCAGCCTATCCCGTGCGACGAGGATCCGATCCCTGAACTCCAGCAGCGAGTAGAACAGGTACAGCGCCAGACCGAGGGAGATGAGCGTCATCATCTGCCCCATGGTGACGATGTAGACGCCGCCGAAGTAGTTCCCCCAGTTCCTCGTCGCCGCAGTGATCCCAGCGACGACGGCGATCGCGAGGAACGTGATGACGACGACGCTCACGACGAGCTGGAGCCCGGCGTGAAGGCGCGGGGCTCTGGCTTCGACCCGTTCGAGCATGAAGTACATGCTGATGTGTTCGCGGTTTCGCGCGGCGACGGCCGCTCCGAAGAACGTCCCCACGATGAGCATGTACCGCGAGAGCGGCTCCGTCCAGTGCCCGATACCGATCGGGATCGGGAGATACCGGAGCGACACCTGAACCGACACCAGTATGACCGTCATCGAGAAGAAGAACATCGCCGCGTAGAGGACCGCTCGGTCCAAGCGGGTGTCGGTCTTCACGTCCAACGATTGTTCGATCTCCATAGTGATACTCGATAGCTGATTACATCTCGCGAACTTCTTCCAGATCGGCCTCGAAGCGTTCCTCGAACAGCCGCTCGAGCGCGGGTTCAGCATCGTCGAAGAAAGCGTCGCGATCGAGATCGGGTTCGTCGATGATCTCCATCTCCTCGCCGAGTTCGTCGACGAGATCGTCCTCGCGGTCGACCGCGATCTGTGCGGCCTCCTCGGTCACCTCCCAGGCGATGTCGTCCATCATCTCCTGATAGGTCTCGTCGAGCTCCTGGTAGAAGTCCTCGTTGAAGCTGAGGATCCCCGTCTCGACCCTATGCCCCGTCAGGGTGAGGTACTCCTGTACCTCCTCCAGATTGAACGAGGCGATCTGTTCGACGTCGCCCTCGGTCGAGTCGACGACCCCCGTCTGGACGGCGCTGTACATCTCATCCAGCGCGACCGGCGTCGGGTTCGCTCCGATCTCGGTCCAGACCTCGACCCACGCGTCGATCTCCGGGAGTCGGAGGTCGAGTCCGGCGACGTCCTCGGGCTCGTAGATCGGCTCGTTCGAGGTGAAGTGACGGACTCCTCGGTAGACCTCCTGGCCGAGCACCCGCTGGTTGCCCTCCTCGATCAGTTGGGGGATCGCTCCCTCCTGGATGATCTCGCTCTCGACGATCCGCTGGTGGTGGTCCCAGTCCTCGGCCAAGAACGGTGAGACGAGCGGGTAGTTCTCTTCGGCGTACATCATGTACGGGAGCATCCCGCCGGTGAGCCCTTCGAGGGTTCCCCCGGCGACCAGTTCCGCGATCTCGTCCTCGGCTCCGTACGCACCTCCTGGTGTGACGGTGACGTCGAAGCGTCCGTCGGACTCCTCGTCCATCCGCTCGGCGAACATTTCCGCGCACTCGACGGTGATGTGTCCCGGCTCGAACGTGCTCCCGATCTCCATGCTCACCTCGGCCAGGTCCTCTGCGGGCTCGTCATCAGCGTCTTCGGTGTCGTCGGTGTCGTCGACCTGGTCGTCATCGGTATCGTCGACCGGGTCTTCGTCATCGTCTCCGCCGACACACCCGACGAGCGCGACCGTACCTACGACCGACGCACCCCTCAAGAACGTACGCCGACCCGGTGTGTGAACTCCTGTCATGCAAGCCCGAGGACGAAATCCATTGCTAAATACGTAACGGTCAATGTAACGATATTCTACACTTGTCTCTTCAAATTTCACCCCTGTTCGGTCCGATACCGGTCCCATCGGCCCCGTTCCGCCGATCTCGGGGCCGGGCTACATCACTCGCGAACCGCGAACGCCTCGAGACCGTCGAACTCGATCCCGTGGCCGGGAGCATTCGGCGGGCTGAACGTCCCGTCGGAGACGGTCAACGGGTCCCGCACTACCCGATCGAGGACCGTCGAGTGGTGTTCGACGTACGGGACTGTATCGTAACAGACGGCGAGGTGGACGTGGATCGGTTCGACGTAGTGTGGAGAGGCCGGACGTCCCCACGCTTCGGCGAGCTCCGCGACGGCCATCCATGGCGTAATTCCGCCTACGCGGGCGACGTCCGGCTGGAGCACGTCCACTCCCTGGCACTCGAGTATCTGTTTGAACTGGGTCACGTTGTAGAGGTTTTCGCCAGCCGCGATCGGGACGTCGACGTGGCCTCTCAGGTCGGCGTACGCCGCATAGTCGCCCTTCGGAAGCGGCTCCTCGAACCACCCGATGTCGATGTCAGCCAATCGATTGGCGAGCCGGCGGGCTTCGTTGACGGTGTATGCGCAGTTGCCGTCGATCAGGAGGTCGACCCCCTCGGGAAGGACCTCGCTCACGACACGGACACGCTCCTCGTCCTCGCCGTGGTCCCTCCCGACCTTCATTTTGAACCCGTAGAAACCCTCCTCGACGGCGGTCTCCGCGTTTCTGGCGAGCGTCTCCACGTCGAAATGGAGCCAGCCGCCGTCGGTCTCGTAAACCGGAACGTCCCGTCGCTCCCCACCGAGTAGCTCGTAGAGCGGCGTATCGAGCCGGTTTCCGAGCAGGTCCCACGCCGCGATGTCGATCGCGGAGCGTGCCAGCTCCGAGATCCCCTCCCGTCCAACGAACGTCGTTTTCGCCGCGAGTTCGGCCCGCAGGGCCCGTGGCGCGGTGGGACCCTCGAGGAGGATCGGCCCACAGACGTCGTCGATGAACGTCCGTATCGTCGTCCCGCCGCTCCCGATCGTGTACGTGAACCCGGTTCCCACCTTCCCCGTCTCGTCCTCGAGTCGCACGGTTATCAGCTCCAATCGGTCGAACGACTGGGTCGCGTCCTCGAGTGCCGTCTCGTTCGGTATCCGATACAGCCCGGTTCGTACGTCAGTAATCCGTGACATCTGCCCGTTCGTACACTGCCACGCGGGTCCGGGACTTAAACGGCTCGTGGGACGGACTGCTTGCCCTCGGTGGTGTAGACCAGCAAGCCTATCGTCAACGTTTATCACTGCGTACCCCGTCGTCCCGTCCGCTTGTTATGAAGCCTGCACTCATACTCCCGGCGACGCCCGACGATCGCTGGACGCTAGCGGCACAGATCGGCGTCACCGACGCGGTCGTCCACACGCTCGAGATCGGCGACGGGCGCCGGTCCTGGGACTACGACTCGCTACTGCGGATGCGAAACAGCTTCCGGAACGCCGGCCTCGACGTCGCGGTGATCGAGGGGGGCGTCCCGATCACCGACACGACGCGGCTCGGCCGAGAGGGACGCGACGAGGAGATCGAGGAGTTCAAACAGTTCCTCCGGGACGTCGGCTCGCTCGGGATTCCGGTCGTCTGTTACGACTGGATGGCCGGTCTCCGCTGGGCGCGGACCTCCGTCGACGTCCGTTCGCGTGGGGGGTCGCTGACGACCGGCTACGACGACGGGGAGATGCAGGGGGGACCGCCGGATCCGATCGCTCCCGTTTCCGAGGAGACGCTCTGGGAGAGCCTGGAGTACTTCCTGAAGCGGGTCGTCCCCGTCGCCGAGGAGGCGGAGGTGAGACTCGGGCTCCACCCCGACGACCCGCCGCTACCGGAGGTCCGCGGCGTCGCCCGGATCGCGCGGAGCGTCGAGGCCTACGACCGCGTGCTCGAGATCTACCCGAGCGAGTACAACGGCGTCACGTTCTGTCAGGGGAACTTCGCGGCGATGGGCGTCGACGTCCCTAAAACGATCCGCCACTTCGGCGACGCGATCAACTTCGTCCACTTCCGGGACGTCGAGGGCACCGCCAGGGCGTTCGTCGAGACCTGGCACGACGACGGCCCGACGGACATGCTCGAGGCGATGCGCGCCTATCGCGAGGTGGGATTCGACGGCCCGATGCGTCCGGACCACGTTCCGACGATGGCGACGGAGAAGAACGAGAACCCGGGCTACGAGACGCTCGGGCGGCTGTTCGCCGTCGGCTACATGACGGGGCTGTGGGAGTCCGTAGAGAAGGAAGGGTGACCCACAGCCAGGGCCGACGGCGGCTCACCCGGTCACGGCGGACGATCCAGCCGGCCGTCCCCGAGCCACCGAAACCGTATTGAGGGCCGTGTGCGTGTCGCCGCCATGTCGAACGCTCTCAACTCGCTCGGTGAACACCACTCGATCCGCAGCCCGAACCGTATCAGCTACGGCTTCGGGACCGTCTCGGAACTCGGTACCTACGCGGAGGAAGGGGGCCTCGAATCCGCGCTGCTCGTCACGGACGCCGACATCGTCGCCGCGGGCGTCACCGATCCGGTCGTCGACGCGCTCGAGCGTGCCGGGGTCGCCGTCGACCTGTTCGACAGGGTGAAACCGGAGCCCAAGCTGTCGATGGTCGCGGACGGGGTGGAGACGCTCCGCGGCGGCGAGTACGACTTCGTCGTCGGCGTCGGCGGCGGGAGCGCCCTCGACACCGCGAAGCTCGTTTCGGTGGTCGCCGAGCACGACGTCGAGCCCGCCGACACCCTCGGTATGGGGAACGCACCGGGGCCGGGACTGCCCCTCGGGCTGGTCCCGACGACCGCCGGCACGGGGAGCGAGGTGACGCACATCGGGGTCTTCACCGACGACGACGGCATGAAGCGGGTCGTCTACGACGACCACCTCTTCGCGGACGTCGTCGCCGTCGACCCGGCGCTCACCGCGTCCCTGCCGAAGCGGGTCGCCGCGGCGACCGGCCTCGACGCGCTCACGCACGCGATCGAGAGCTACACGAGCGTCCTCCGGACGCCCTACACCGACGTGCTGGCGCGGGACGCTATCGAGCGCATCGGCGCGAACCTCAGGGGGGCAGTCCACCAGAGCGAACACAACGACCGGGCGCGCTACGAGATGCTGCTCGCGTCGACGATCGCCGGCCAGGCGTTCGTCAACTCGGGGCTCGGCGCGGTTCACGCGCTGACCTACCCGATCGGGATCGAGTTCGGCGTCGGCCACGGCGAGGCGAACGCGATGGTGCTCCCGCACGTGATGGCGTACAACGTCCCCGCCGAACCCGAGCGCTACGCGGAGGTCGCCGCACTCCTCGACCCGGACGTGTCGGGCACGGCCCGCGAGAGGGCCGAAGCGGGCGTCGAAGCGGTCTTCTCGCTGACCGAGGACGTCGGGATCCCGACGTCGATCGGCCACCTCGGCGAGATCGATCGGGAGACGCTCGAACGGTTCGCCGACGTCGCGTTCGAGTACTCGCGACACAACATCGACCGGAACCCGCGCTCGCTCGGCCGCGAGGACGTGATCGAGATCTACCGCTCCGCGAGGTAATCCGCCCGACTGAACGGCCCGAGCCCGCCGGCAGAAGTCGTTCACCGAGACGTCCGAACAGGTCGTCGACGAACCGGGGGCAGTTATTTGCGAACTGGCTTCGAAGGGCGGAGCGATGAGGCAAACTCGATCGAATCGGAACGAGCGACGGGCAGAGCTACCGGCACCGGTAGAGAGGCCGGGGGGCGCGATCGACCGGTGAGCTATCGGGCAGGGATCGTCGGGACGGGCGGTATAGCCGGGATGGGTATCCTGGGAATGCACGACGCCGAGGAGATCGGACGGAAGCGGGTCGAGGCGAGTCACGCGGGCGGCTACGACGGGACCGAGGGGATCGAACTCGTCGCGGTCGCGGACGTCGACGGGGAGAAGTTAGAGCGCTTCGGCGAGCAGTGGGGGATCCCCGAAGAGCGCCGGTACGTCGGTCACGAGGCGATGCTCGAGCGGGAGGACCTCGACGTCGTCTCGGTCTGTACGCCGTCGTACCTCCACCACGAGCACGTCGTCGACACCGCCGAGTCGGCGGCAGACCCCTCGGTCATCTGGTGTGAGAAACCGATCGCCTCACGGCCGACGGACGCCCGCGAGATGATCGACGTCTGCGACCGGACCGACACCGAACTCCTCGTCAACCACTCGTTTCGGTTCACCGACAAGCTCCGGACGCTCCGGTCGCTCGTCCAGGAGGAGGGGATCCTCGGCGAGGTGCGGTCCGTGAGCTCGCAGTTCCGGATGGAGCTACTCAGGAACTCGACGCACCTGATCGACACCCTGGTCTACCTGCTCGACGCGAGGGCGGCGTTCGTCTCCGGCTACATCACGGGCGAGAACGAGGCGGTCGACTCGCTCGGGGTGGGGGAGACGGTCGACGACGCCGGCGGCGGCGGCTTCGTCGTGATGGACGACGGGACGTTCGTCACGATCGACTGCACGCTCCCCCGGGGGATCTCGTCGATGACGTTCCAGTTCGTCGGCACGGGGGGCAAACTCTACATGAACAACGACGACGGCGAGTGGCGCTACTGGCGGCTCGTCGAGGGCGAGCACGTAGAGGAGCCGCTCCCGGGGATCGAGGGCGCGTGGACGTGGGAGGAGGACTACCAGGGGGCGTTCGTCAACGCCGCCTCCCACGTCGTCGACCTGCTGGAGGGGCGAGCGCAGAACCGGTCGCCCGGCGTCGAGGCGGCGCGGTCGCTCGAGATCATCGTGGGGTTCTACCTCGCACACCACACGGGCGGCCGGGTCGAGATCCCGCTCGACCGGGTGCTCGAGGACGTGGGGATCACCTCCTGGTGACGGCAGACCGGGAACCGAGGCCGCCGTAGATCGGTCTTCCTCGTCCGATACCGAAAGAGGTCTATGACTGAGCGACCACCTCGCGAGCGCAATGACCGACACGTACCTGAACTTCGTCGGCGGCGAGTGGACGCCCTCGAGCACGGGCGAGACGTTCGAGAACCGGAACCCGGCCGACAGGGACGATCTCGTCGGTACGTTCCAGCGGTCGGGGAGCGAGGACGCCGAGGCCGCGATCGCGGCGGCGGCCGACGCGGCCGACTCGTGGGCCAGGACCCCGGCTCCCGAGCGCGGCGGGATACTCCGGGAGGCCTCGCGTCGGCTCGAAGCGCGCGAGGAGGAGGCGACGACGGCGCTCGTCCGCGAGGAGGGGAAGACCGAAGCCGAGGCCGCGGGCGAGGTGGGCCGAGCGATCGACATCCTCGCGTACTACGGCGAGAAGGCCGCCGACCTGGGCGGGACGGTGAAGTCCGCCAGCAGCCCGGAGACCCACCTCTACACGGTCGACGAGCCGCTGGGTGTCGCGGCGCTGATCACGCCGTGGAACTACCCGATCGCGATCCCGGCGTGGAAGCTCGCCCCGGCGCTGGCGACGGGCAACGCCGTCGTCTTCAAGCCGGCCTCGCTGGCGCCGAACGTCGCCCGCATCCTCGTCGAGTGTCTCGAGGAGGCGGGCCTGCCGGCCGGCGTCTGTAACTACGTGACGGGCCCCGGGAGCAGCGTCGGTGAGACGTTCGCCACCCACGAAGAGGTCGACGCCGTCTCGTTCACCGGCAGCGCCCGCGTCGGGAACACGGTCTACGAGGGGGCGACCGAGGACCAGAAACGCGTCCAGCTCGAGATGGGCGGGAAGAACCCGGTCGTCGTGAGTTCGACCGCCGACGTCGAGAAAGCGGCCGAGATCGCCGCCGACGGCGCGTTCGGCGTCACCGGACAGGCGTGTACCGCGACTTCGCGTGCGATCGTCCACGAGTCGCTCCACGACGAGTTCGTCGCGGCGGTCGTCGAGCGCGCGGAGTCCCTGACGATCGGAGAGGGCCTGGCCGACGTGGACGTCGGGCCGCACGTGAGCGAGGACGAACTGGAGAGCACGCTCGAGTACGTCGACGTCGGGGAACGCGAGGGCGCGACGCTCGAGACGGGCGGCGAACGGCTCACCGACGGCGAGTACGCCACCGGCTACTTCGTCGAGCCGGCGGTGTTCTCGGGCGTCGAACCCGGGATGCGGATCGCCCAGGAGGAGATATTCGGCCCGGTGCTGAGCGTCATCCCGGCGGCCGACTTCGAGGAGGCGATCGAGATCGCCAACGACGTCGAGTACGGGCTCTCGGCGAGCGTCGTCACCGAGGACCTCTCCGAGGCGAACCGGTTCGCCGACGAGATCGACGCCGGCGTGGTGAAGGTCAACCAGAAGACGACCGGCCTCGAACTCCACGTCCCGTTCGGCGGGATGAAGGCCTCCTCGAGCGAGACCTATCGGGAACAGGGCGACGCCGGTCTCGACTTCTTCACGATCAGCAAGACGGTTTACGTGGGCTACTGATCCCGGACACGCGGTCGGGGGAAGCTTTATTCCGGTCCGATCCCGACCCGCTACGCAGATACCGTGACCCTCTCACACACGACGCGGACGGACGGGCAGCCGACCGAACGTCCGACGGCGGGTGCCGGACGATGAGTTCGACCCGGGAGACCGACCGGGACCGAGCCCTCCTCGACGAGTTCCTCGAGAACCTCTCTCGCCACGCGGTGACGGCCGAGGTGGTCGACCGGGCCGACGCGAGCGCGGCGATCGAGTCCGAACTGGTCGGCGCCGCCGTCGGCACCGAGGCGGCGTTCGAGGGGATCGACCCCCCCGGGAGGGTGACGCTCGATCCGACCGTCGAGGAGATCACGGGCGCCGACACGGGCGTCACCGTCGGGATCATGGGGGTCGCGGCCTACGGCAGCGTCGTCGTTCCCTCCACCGAGGCCTGGGACGGCCCGGTGAGCCTCTATCCGCCGAGACACGTCGCCGTCCTACGCCGGGACGACGTCGTCCCGGACATGGCGAGTGCGCTCTCCCGGCTCTCGGAGCGGTTCGAGGCGGGGGCGAACGACGTCGTCTTCGTCACGGGCCGGAGTTCGACCGGCGACATGGGGGCGTCGGTCGTCGGCGTCCACGGCCCCTCGGAGATGCACGTGGTGGTGGTCGACGGATGACCGCTGACGCGAGGGGGGCGAAACGAGAACGGATCAGGCGACTCATCGAGAGCGAGGGGGAGACGGTCGCGGAGAACACCCGCCACCTCAACGAGAACAGGTACGCGGCGTTCGAGGAGCTGGGGGAGGCCCACGAGGGGCTCCGGACGCAGGCTCGAGCGCTGAAGGAGGAGTCGATCGAACGGCTCCCGGAGCTGATCGAGACGCTGACCGAGAGCGTCGAGGGGAACGGCGGCGAGGTCTACGTCGCCCGCGACGCGGCCGACGCGAACGAGTACGTCCGGTCGGTCTGTCGCGATGCCGGGGCGGAGCTCGTCGTCAAGAGCAAGTCGATGACGACCGAGGAGATCGAGGTCAACGAGGCGCTCGAGTCGATCGGCTGTGAGGTCGTCGAGACGGACCTGGGCGAGCTGGTTATCCAGATCGCCGGGGAGTCGCCCTCGCACATCGTCGGGCCGAGCCTGCACAAGTCGACCGAGGAGATCGCGGCCCTGTTCAACGACCAGTTCGACCTCGACGAGCCACTCGAGACGCCCCAGGAGCTGACTGCGTTCGCCCGGGACCACCTCGTGGAGAAGTTCAGACAGGCGGACGTCGGGATGACCGGCGCGAACTTCGTGGTCGCCGAGACCGGCTCGATCGCGCTCATCACGAACGAGGGCAACGCCCGGAAGACCGTCGAGGCGACGGACACGCACATCGCGGTCGCCGGCGTCGAGAAGGTGATCCCGACGCTCTCGGACCTGGGGCCGTTCCTCGAACTCGTCGCCCGCTCGGCGACCGGCGAGTCGCTCTCGTCGTACACGTCGGTCTTCTCGCCACCGATCGCGACGCCCTCGTTCGACGGGGACGAGCGGTCGTTCCACCTGGTGCTGATCGACAACGGCCGGATGGCGATGCGCGAGGACAGCGAGTTGCGCGAGACGCTCTACTGCGTGCGCTGTTCGGCCTGTCTCAACTCCTGTGCGAACTTCCAGAGCGTCGGCGGTCACGCCTTCGGCGGCGAGACCTACACCGGCGGGATCGGGACGGGCTGGGAGGCGGGCGTCCACGGGCTCGACTCGGCAGCCGGGTTCAACGACCTCTGTACGGGCTGTTCGCGCTGTGTCAACCAGTGCCCGGTGAAGATCGACATCCCGTGGATCAACGAGGTCGTGCGGGATCGGATCAACCGCGGGGCCGACCCCGGTCGGTTCGACTTCGTCTTCGAGGGGCTCGTCCCCGACGAGGAGCCGGCGGGTCTGGACCTGCAGAAACGCTTCTTCGGCAACTTCGAGACGGTCGCGAAACTGGGGAGCGCGACGGCGCCCGTCTCGAACTGGCTCGCGAACATCCCCCCGAGTCGGTGGGCACTCGACCGGTTCGTCGGCGTCGAGCCCGAGCGCGACCTCCCCGCGTTCCGGCGGGAGACGCTCCGGAACTGGTTCGAGGCACGCGAGCCCGAGAACGCCGAAGAGCCCGTTCGTCGCGCCGTCCTCTACCCCGACCTCTACACGAACTACATCGAGACCGACCGCGGGAAGGCCGCGGTCGAGGCGCTCGAGGCGCTCGGCTGCGAGGTCGTCGTCCCGGCGGTCCCCTCCACCGGGCGCGCGCCGCTCTCCCAGGGGATGATCGAGACGGCGAGGGGGAAGGCAGAGGACGCCGCGAAGGTCCTCGAACCATATGTTGAAAACGGGTGGGACGTCGTGGTCGTCGAGCCGAGCGACCTGGCGATGTTCCGACGCGACAACGAGCACCTGCTCCCGGCCGAGCGC
>SKWB01000349.1 GCA_007129135.1 Halococcaceae archaeon
GACAGGCGAGCACGAGGTGATCCGTGCGGGAGAGCGCGTCGTGGAACTCGCTCTCACCGAACCCGACCACCTCGTCGGTCGGCCCGCCCTTTTCGGGGGTGTAGCGCACCCCGATCGTCTCCACGCCGAACCCGTCCAATCGAGCGGCGATAGCCTCCCCGATCGCGCCCAGGCCGACGATCGTCACCGTCTCACCCTGTAACTCACTGGCCTGGAAGTGCCGCCACTCGCGGCGATCCTGCTGGTTCCGTGCGCGGAAGAATCGCCGTGTGAACGCCAGGATCGCCCCAAGAACGTGCTCCGCGATGTTCGGGCCGTGGACGCCCGACGCGCTGGTGACGTTCACGCCAGCGGATTCGAGCGCCGAGAGTGGGAGGTGGCCCGTTCCGGCGTACGCACACGCGAACAGCTCCAACTCCTCGGCTCGCTCGATCAGTTCTTCCTCGATCGTCATCCCGGCGACGACCCGTACGCGCTCGATCAGCTCTCGCTCCTCCTCGGGCGTCCGTGCGAGCGCGACCTCCCGGTCCGGGAGGCGCGTCTCGATCTCTGCGACCAGGTCGTCGACCGGCATTCCGTGCGTTCCGCGTCTGAGCACCAGCACGTCGGGTTCGGACATGGCCGACCCTCTCGCGCTCGGGGCTTAACTCCCGCGTCAGCCCTCGGTCTCGCCGGTTCCGGCGACCCGCTTCCCGTCGACGAAGACGTGCTCGGGCTTGGCCGAGAGCGTGAACGGCTCGTCGTTCCAGACGACGAGGTCCGCGTCCGTTCCCGGTTCGAGCGTCCCCACCCGATCCGCGATCCCGAGGATCTCCGCAGGGTTTCGGGTTACGGTCGCCAGCGCCGCCTCCTCGGGCAGCCCCTCCCGCACCGCGAGGCCGACGCAGACGTTCAGGTACTCCTGGGGGAGTATCGGCGCGTCGGTCTGGATCGCCACCTGGACCCCCGCCTCGTGGAGGATCCCGGCCGTCTCGAACGTGATGTTCGAGAGTTCGTACTTCGCGCCGCTGTAGAGGCTCGGGCCGACCACGGCGGGGACCTCGCGCTCCGCGAACTCCTCCGCGATCAGGTGGCCCTCGGTGGCGTGTTCGATCGAAAGCCCCTCGATCCCGAACTCCTCCGCGATCCGGAAGACGGTCACGATGTCGTCGGCGCGGTGTGCGTGGACTCTGAGGGGGAGGTCGCCCTCGATCACCCGCGCGAGGTTCTCCATCCCGAGGTCGCGCTCGAACGGCTCGCCCGCCTCGCTCGCGTACTCGCGCCGCGCGAGGTAGTCCTCGGCGTCCATCAGCGCCTGTCTGAGCGTCGCGGCCACCCCGGGACGGGTACAGGGCTCGCGGTCGCGTTCTTTCCCGTGGACACGCTTCGGGTTCTCCCCGAACGCCGCCTTCATGCCGTCCTCTCTGATCAGCATCTCGTCCGCGATCTTCCCGTGGGTCTTTACCGAACAGATGATCCCCCCGATCACGTTCCCGCTGCCCATCCGCGCGCTCACGCTCGTCACGCCGCCGGCGAGCGCGTGGTCGAGCTCTTCGTCGCCCGGGTGAAAGCCGTCTAAGACGTTCACGTGTGGGGTCACCGGATCGGAGAGTTCGTTGAAGTCGGCGTCCTCCGGTTCGCCCCACTCGCTCACCCCCGCGTGGCTGTGGGCGTCGATCAGCCCCGGCGTGACGACTTCGCCACCTGCCTCGACGATCGTCGCCCCGTCGGGGATCTCGAGTCCCTCCCCGACGGCAGTGATCTCGCCGTCCTCGACGAGCACCGTTCCGCCGGCGACGGTGCCCATCTCCGTCTGTGTGTGGACCGTCCCGCCCACGATCGCGTACATACAGGACGGTTCGGGGGTCGGACGGTGAGTGTTTCGGTTCGTAGGGGGTGTCGGGACCGATCGGGTTCAGGGGAATTTAAGCTATCCGGGAGTTCCCTTCGCGTATGGAACGCGCCGACGTCGCGATCGTCGGCGGCGGCCCCGCGGGGATGGCTGCGGCCCACGCCGCAGCGGAGGCGGGCGCCGACGCCGTCGTCGTGGAGAAGGGGGTGCCGCGGGCCGACCGGGAGGGTCTCGGCCCGGACTCGACCGACGCCGCCGGGATGCTCGACTACTGGGTCGACATCATGGGGATCGACCCCGCCGAACTCCCCGAGGACGTGATCCTCCAGGAGCTCTCTGGCGCACGGTTCGTCGGTCCGACCGAACGCTGCACGCTTCGGGACACCGGTCTGGAGTCGTCGTACCCGAACTTCGGGTTCACATTCCAGCGCGCGCGGATGGACGACTGGATGCGCGAGCGCGCGGAGGAGAGGGGTGCCGAGTACCGCGTCGGGACGGGCGTCCGGCGGGTCGAATCCGATACGGGTGGCCACACCCTCCACCTCGCCGACGGCTCCGAGATCGGCTGTGACAGCCTCGTCCTGGCCGACGGCCCGCAGCGAACGGTGACGATGGGTGTGCTCGACCCGTTCCTCCCCGACGGGAAGAAGGCCTCGGAGGTGCTCGGCCCGCGCCGTGCGAACCACATCGCCTACCAGGAACACCGCCGGATGCCGCCCGAACTGTTCGAGGATGACGTCATCACCTTCTGGTGGGGGCTGATCCCCGGGAAGACGGCCTATCCGTGGATCTTCCCGAACGACGACGGCGTCGCCCGAATGGGGCTGACGATGCCGATCGGGATGGACGTCGCGGAGATCGAGAACCGAGACGAGTACGACCTCCTCCGACCCGACGACGAGCGGATCCCCACGGGTGGGACCTACATCCGGCGGCTGCTCGAACGAGAGTTCGGTGACGAGTACGACATCGACGAGGAGTTCCCGCTGGTCGAGGACAGGGGGAAACGCGGCGGCGTCGAGTCGTATCCGATCAGTTCGACGCGGCCGATCGACTCACCAACGGAGGCGGGGATAGCGGTCGCGGGCGGGGCGATGGGGACCACCTCCGCGTTCCACGAGGGCGGCTACCACGTCGCGGTCCGGTCGGGTGCGATCGCGGGCGACCTCGCCGCCCGCGGACGTCTCGCGGAGTACAACGACACCTGGAAGGCGGCGATCGGCGACGAGGTCCTCCGGAACGTCGCGATGGCCGACGTCGTCGCCGAGTACGAACCGGACGACTGGGACCGGACGTTCCGAACGATCGGCACGATGCTCGAGAAACGCGGCGGGGGGCCGATCGACTGGGGTGCGCTCAGCTCCGGCTTCGGCGCGGCGAAGTTCTACACGGCCTACCGGAAGGCGAAGTTCCGGTATCGGAAAGGCCGGTACGTTCAGCTCTCCGAGTCGGACTACAGCTACTGATAGGGGTAGCAGAACTCTTCATAGCTTCCGAACTGGCGGTTTGCGGACCCGTCGAATTCGGCGTCCAAGATGAAGATGGTCTGTGCAGCATCCCGCCACTGTTTGATTCACTAAAATAGAAACGAATATCTCGATCGGTAGGGCGTGTGAGGTGATCGCGAGAGTCCCACCAGTCATAGATATAACACCGATTGACATATATGGGTCCGACAGAAGAGTCAGTCGGCGTTTCCGAGCGCAGACGGGTCTACACCGAGTTGTTGGAACCAGGAGAGCGTGTCGAATTCCTCGGTTCTCTCTACGATTTTTCCGTCTTCCAATCGGTCGATCATGACGGCTGTGCCTTCGACCTCGTTTCCCGTCGGTTCGATACCCATATACTCCCCTTCGTGTGTGCCGCCATACGTGAAGTGCACGACTACTACGTCGTCTTCTGCTACCATTTCATGGAACTCAACGTCGGTATCCGGGAGCGCCGATAGTCGACCTCGCATGAGACCTTTGTAGCCATCTAGTCCTTCTATTTCCGTCAGTGGATCGGAGAACGTCATCTCTTCGTCCATCACGTCGTCCAAGGCGTCGAGGTCGTGACCCGAAATCGCTTCGAAAGTTCTTTCCACTGCGTTTTTGTTGCCCGCTGTGATTTCGGTGCTCATTGGCTCGCGCCACCTCCGTCGTCTGTGACGCCGAGCTGGGCGAGCATCTCTTGCGGGTCGTAATATCCCCGCTCTTCGCCGATTTTCCCATCCGTGATCCGTTGGGTCCCCATCGTGTTGAACTCGATCTTCCGCCCAGTTGGGGGGATTCCGTTGAATTCGCCCTCGTGGGTGCCCGTCACCGTCCACTCGGACATGATGACCTCATCGCTGGCGAGCATTTCATCGACCGTATACTCGAGGTCGGGAAACGCCTCCCGATTTCCACGGACGTATTCTTCGAACGCATCTCGGGTAAGCCCTTCCTCGGGCACCCCTGGCCCGTAAAAGGTATAGGACTTCGAGAGTACGTCGAGTTTCGAGAAATCCCCGTTCAGCAGGTCGGCATAGTCATGCACGAGTTGTTCGGCATCGGGCGCTGTTGCTTTGGGCATGGTTGGTCCTCTCTTTTGGGAGCGTCCCTCGCTAGAAGAGTGTCGGCCACTCTTTCGGTGGCGAAGAACACTCGCCGCTCGTACGCGCGCTGATGTGTTAACTCTTCGCATGCCAGGGCTGATCCTCTCGGTTCCCACCCTTGAAGAGGCGAATAGAGCGATCCAAACCCGATTTATACGGGACAGGTGACGAATACGCGCTCTGGGTCCAGCGCAGCCACTGAAGCGTATCAAAGATCGATAGATCCGGAAAATCGGACATTTGGAATCGACTGGACCCCGATGCGGACATCTTCGGGTCCGGCCGACGGGTCGTGGTCACCCAGGTGATCCTCGTCGGGTGCTGGAGATTCTTGAACCCGTCTCTGCGCAACCGGTTGGAGGTATGCCACCATTCCCCCAAATCCGATCTGGCCACGTAGGGTAGCTGTCCAGACCGAGGACGTTACTCTGCGGGAGAGTGAATCTCGCCGTGATCGCCCTCCGATGGTTGAATCCCTTCAAGGGGAGAATAGAGCTCTCGGAGATCTCCCTCCCATGGATCAACGTGTCCAGGGAGCAGGGTCATTCGACCGAGAGAGGCCAATTTTCGTGCGGAGTCCTGTTGTTGTCCGTGATCGAAGTTGAACAGGTTCCTCCTCGCACGGGCTCAGGATCGACGGCCTTCCCACTCATTACATCCATCGTTATCAGCGCGTCGCCAGCGAAGAGGATTCGAGACTCCGGCAACCAGAACGAACAATGCCCCTCCCTATGCCCAGGCCTATGGATCACTTCAGGCTGACCGGGGACCTCCAGTACCTGTCCTTCGGTGAACGTGCTGACCTCGGAAATCGGTTCCCCGTGGAGCATGCCGGCTTTCATCAGGGCCCGGACGAAACGCAGATAGGCGGGTCGCCACACGAGCAGGAAGAACCCTAACGGTGGCTTGCCTACGCCTGCCAACGCTGCTTCGTACCCATCTTCGTGGACTCAAACGGGGATTCCCTCCTTACGAAGCGGTTCGGCAAGCCCGATATGGTACGGATCTATGTGCGTGAGAATCACCGCCTCGGTGTCGGTGATTTCGGCCCCGATTCGTTCGAGCCCGGCCTGTAGCAGCTCCATTTGCGCAGGCAATCCCGCATCGACCAGTGTCAGCCCATCATCGTCCTCGATGAGATACATATTGGTCACGGTCGAACAGAGCTGGTAGACTCCATTGGCCACTCCCGTGGCCACTCGTTCTTCCCCTGAGATGGGGTTCTACGTTCCAGGGGATCCTCATGTCCCTGCGCTGTACGATTCCTTTCGGGATTTGGTCTGCTGTTGCCATTGGCTCCTCGATTATACCCTCACTCGCCCTCCGACGTGATGGCAAAGCAGGCGCTGGTCTCCTCTACGACGCGAACCATGTTAACAGTCAACATGGTCCGCCGGCCAACCGATTCGACTCTCCAAGCCGTATATCGTGCGAGATACGCGCTCTGTACCGATTGATCGACTCACCTCGTTGATCGACTTCTACCGTAGTGCCATACTCGTGCGTCGTGTCTCGCACAGCGTTTCTGGGAGCTACCGGATAGTACGAACTCGATGCCGTGACTTCTGTTGCCAACCCCTGTGATCCGGACTGCTGTCCGACCGTATCGGCCAGATCACTGTCGGTCTTTCGGTCGCAGCGGCGAACAGGTACAACAGACCGTACGAAGCGGACGGCCACTCACCGTAGCCGCGAGCCTCGCGAGTCGGCGAGCGCCTCGATGAGGATAGCACCGATCGTCAGTCCGTCACTCCTCGTCGCCTCTCGCGTCCTCGTCCCCGCCGTTCCCGCCGTTCCCGCCGTCCTCGGCCTCCTCGTCGTCCACGCCGTCGTCCGTCCCCTCGGTATCGTCCACACCGTCGTCTCGCTCGGCTCCGGTCCACGCCTCCGGAACCACCAGATCGATGTCGGGCATCTCGACGAACGCCGTCTCGTAGCCCTGGTGTCGGGCGGTCTGTGGCGGCGTCTCGATCGCGATCGAGAGGTCGTCACCCACGGCGACGTCGTCGAGCGAGAGCCCGTAGTGAAAGCCGATCTCCGAGTCGATCGTCTGTGCGAGGTCCTCCTCGGCCAGGTCGTCGCCCTCCCGCGAGTGGTCGACCGAGAGCGCCATCTCGGTGAGCGGGACCTCGTTGTACGGCGAGCGTGGGGAGACGATCAGGTACGCCACCTCGCCGACTACCTCCTCCTCGTCCTCGCCCGGGAGGTCGTCACCGAGGTCGGTCCCGAAGAAGGCCTCCGCCTCGGGGCTCCCGACGAGCGAAGTGAGGAACACCCCGTCGCCGCGCGTCGCTGGCTCGTCGGTCTCGGGATCGAGCAGGTGTGTTCCGGGCACCTCCCCCGTCGATGGCGCTCGCGCGTACGGGACGTCCCCGGTCTCCTCGCTGTCGGTGATCGGCGAGAGCGCGCCCTCCTCGCCCCACCGTTCCTCGTCGAGCCACTCGATCCGGTCGACCACTCTGTGTCTGAACGCCTCGTCGAACTCGAACTCGAAGGAAAAGCGCTCGCCGTCTTCGAAGCGCTCCTCGTAGCCCCGGGTCTTCGCGATGTTGATCCGACTCGTCGTGACCGTCACCTCGTACGTGCCGTCGCCGTCGAGCGGGACGTTGTCACCGAAGTGAAAGCCCATCTCCTGTGAGAGCATCGGCCAAGGCACCCGTTCGGCGACGACCTCCCCGTCGCGCTCGACCTCGACGTGTAACCCGGCGTCCATCGGGAGGACGATCCCGGTCCCCTCGTCCCAGACGGTCATCATCAGGTGGACGTCGTCGTCCTCGCTCGGCTCGACTCGCTCGACGTTCGTCCCGTCGACGATCCAGAACGGGTGTGGGTAGGTGAGCATAGGGGTGACCGCCACCTCGTCGCCGGAGAGCGTCTCGTACGCCTCCATCCCCTCCCGGTGAGTCGGGAGGTAGACCCGATCGGGGGGGTCTTCGATCTCCGGGAACTCGGGGACGAGCTCCTCCTCGGGTGTCGGCGTCTCCTCGTTGTCCTCGGTGGGGTCCGAGCAGCCTGCGACGGCCAGTGATCCGACCAGGCCCGCGCGGGAGAGGAACCGGCGACGGTTCATCGACTCGCTCCGTTCATTTCGTACACGCTCCGTATTCACCTAGTCCCGATCGTCGCGTATCCGAACTCGAAACCGGCAATTTTCACCACTCCCCGTCGGGAGTCGGCAGCGCCCTGAGCGACCGGGGCGGGAGGAGGAAGTTGCCCCGCCGGTTCACGAACAGGTACTGGAGGATGCCGTTGTTGAGCGTCTGCCCGACCCCGTTGCCCGCCAGGTCCGCGCCCGTCATCGCCTCCCGTACCCGGACGAACTCCTCGATCTCGCGCTGGAGACAGAGGAAGTGCAGCCCCGGCCGACCCCCGTCGACGGTGTTGAAATCCCGCCGGAGCAAGAGCGGTTCGCCGTCCTCGCGGGCGCGAGCGGCCTTCTGTGCGTGACCGACGACCCCCTCCGTCCGTGCGTCCGCCGCGGTCGCCTCGATCCGCTCTTCGGTGAGCCCGCTCGAGTCCGAGAGCGACTCGCCGTACTCGCCGACGACGTCCTCCCTGGCGTGTTCGGCGCTGAACAGCTTCGCGACCCGCTGGGCGTGGGTGTCCTGTTCGTACCAGACGTCGAGCTGGATCGTCATCGAGGAGAGGTGTTCGGTCGTCCCGCCGGCGAACGGCCCCCCCTCGATCGTCACCCTGTCCTCGGTCGCCTGGCTCTCCCTGAACCCGGAGCGAAAGCCCATGAAGAAGGGCGCTTCCTCCGGGATCGGGTCGGAGGAGGGGATGCCGCGGACGTCGTCGTCCTGCTTCTCGGCGGGCAGCCCCTCGCCGACGAAGCCGGATCGTCGGAACTCGAGCGAGAACCCCTCCTCCAGGCCTCGCTCCACCGTCACCCCGTTGACCTCGTCGTGGCCCTCGACCAGCGCGGATTCGGCCTCGAGCACCGCCTGCTCGTGGTCGCTCGCGAGGTGGAGGAGGAGGTCTGCCTCGTCGAAGTCGGGCTCTTCGAAGTCGGTGAGCGCGGTCGGGTGTGGGAGCTCGACACCCGCAGGCTCGCTCCCGAAGCGCTCGAAGTAGCTCGGGGAGAGGCCGACGGTGAAGAGCAGTCCGTCAGTGCTCCACTCGTAGGCGCGTTCGAGCGTCTCGAGCGCGCCTTCGAGCAGCGCTCTGTCCTCGTCGGTCGGCTCGCCGTCGCGGTCGAGCGCGAGCGAGAGCAGGACGTGGTGACGCGGCGAGCGAACGTTCCCGTCCTCGTCTGCCTCACAGACCGCGTTCCAGGCGTGCTGGCGCTCGGGGAGCTCCTCGCCCTCCTCGATACCGCCGGGGATCTCGCGCTCGCCGAACTCGTCGAGACACGCCGAGAGCGCGCCGATGCCGCCGGCTGCGACGAGCGCTCTCGCGTACCCGCGGCGTGTGAGTCCGGCCCGCTCTGTCATCGTCCCCGCTACGTGTCGAACGGAATTATACCTGTTCACCCGCACCGGCCGCTCTCCCTTTCCGGCAAAAACGACTGCTACCCCGGACACATGACAGTCGTTTCCGCTATCTCGTGCGGAAGCCCCGTTTTCGGCGTCGAAAACGCCTTCGAACGGCAGTCTTATACGTGTCGAAGATGCGAGGAGACACCATGTCGAGACACACGACTCGACGCCGGTTCCTGCACGGTGGGGTAGCTGTCGGCGGCATCGCCCTCGCGGGCTGTGTCGGCGGCGAACCCGAACCCTCCGCCGTCGCGGGCGGTGGCGAGGAGACCGACGACGAGCACGAAGACGACGAGAGCGAGGAGTACGCCGAGAACTACGAGGTCTGGGCGTTCGACCAGGGTACCGACGTGGGCTACATCTACGGCCCCGACGGCGAGGGTTCGTTCGAACTGGTCGACGAGATCGATATCGCGGCACTCGAGGAGACCGAGGACGAGGGGAACGTCCCGCACATGGTCGACTTCTCCTCGGATTACGAGTACGCGGCCGTCGCCTGCACCGCGGGCGCACGGACGCTCGTCTTCCGAACCGAGGACCGCGAACTCGTCGGGGCCTGCCCGACCGGTCCCGGAACGCACTTCGCGGGCTTCACCCCAGACGACGAGTACATCCAGGTCGACGTCATCGGCGAGGGGCGGATCAAGCGGATCGACGCCGACCTGGAGAACGAGGAGTTCTCGATCGTCGACGAGATCCACGTCAGGGAGGCGGGACCGGTCGCGGAGCGCATCGAGGAGTTCTCGCTCGACGAGGACGAGCTCCGACCGATCTGTCACGACTACTCGAACGGGACCTCGTATCACACCCTCGGTCCCAGCATCGACCACGCGGGGGTCGTCGTCGTCGACTACGAGTCCTTCGAGGTCGTCGAGGCGTTCGCGCCGAGCGAGATCCGGGCGAACTGCGGGACGATGGCCCACCCGAGCGAGGACAAGCTCTACCTCACCGCGGGCGCGCCGTCGAACCACGAGGAGACCGGCGGCGTCGGCGAGTGGTACGTCGTCGACACCCAGGAACACCGGCCGATCGACCCCGAGACGGGCGAGGTCGTCGAGGGCGAGTACTCCCACGAGGACGTCTCCCGCGACAGCGAGGGCTACGACGCCCACGGCTTCTGGTTCACCGCCGACGGGGACGAGTTCTGGATCCTGAACCGCGAGACCGACGACGGTCTCGTCGTCGACCCGGAGACGGACGAGGTGGTAGACGACGTCCCGGACTACGGCCCCGCACCGGACATCATGTGGGGGTCGCCCGACGGGAAGTACAAGTTCGTCACGCTGCGTGGTCCGGAGCCGGTCTCGGGCGACCCGCACGCGGCGACCGGTGACACGCCCGGTTTCTCCGTCATCGACGTGGAGTCCCGGGAGATCGAGGAGGTCGTCCAGCCCGACGAGGGCAACCCGGAGAGTGACTTCCACGGTATCGGCGTGCGCGTGCTCGACTGACCGAGCGGTTGAAACCGCTCGGACGAGTAGTCGACTCGCGCACCACAAGTCCCCACCGGAGCGACCCCACTTCGGGAGCGATGATCGAGTGGCGAACCCAGGTGTGCGACACGCGGACGGTTGCAGTCACGCGGTTCCGACGAACCGCGCACGCCTCGCCGGTTCACACCGGCTCGGCACCGAGGTTCTGACGAACCTCGCACCGCCTCGACGGCTCCGCCGTCTCGGCGTTCGGTCGCGCATAGCGCGACCCGATCGGCGGCTACCGCCGCCTCACCAACGCGGTTCTGACGAACCGCGCACGCCCGGCACGAGGGTTTCCCGACCGACTCGGCACGCCGCCAGGGATGAGGTCGGACGTTAGTGTTCCGGGCGTACATTTCAAGTATGCTATTACGATTA
>SKWB01000369.1 GCA_007129135.1 Halococcaceae archaeon
ATCGCCTGTCCGGTCGACCGGGCGAGTTTCGGGATCTTGTTCGCGCCGAACAGCAGGATCGCGATCAACACGATCACGGCCAGTTCGATCCCCCCCGGGAAACCCGGGAACAGCGGCAGGGGTTCTATCGTCATTGCTACCTCAGCGTAACCCGGTCGCGATTATAGGCTTTTTGCATCCGGGGGTCGGCCTGCACACGCCTTCTGGGGCCCTGAAACCCGCCTACTGCGGTCCGTTCCCGACCTCCACACCGAGGCGACCACCCGATGCCGACCGACCGACTCCCGCTTCGAGGCGACTCGCCCGGTCCGCTCGCACTCGTCCTGTATAAACCCTTATCTACCCGCCCTCGGCTCTCTGTAGGTATGAGCGTGACCGTGACGCTGCCCGACGGCTCGACGCTCGAGGTCGAATCCGGGGCCACCGTCGAGGACGTGGCCTACGAGATCGGACCCGGCCTCGGACGCGACACCGTCGCGGGCAAACTCGACGGCGAGCTGGTGGCGCGAGAACAGCCGATCGAACGCGACGTCGCGGTCGAGATCGTCACCGACTCGGCCGACGAGTACACGGACGCGCTGCGTCACACCGCCGCCCACGTCTTCGCCCAGGCGCTGCTCAGGCTCCACCCCGAGGCGAAGCTCGCCATCGGCCCATGGACCGACCAGGGCTTCTACTACGACGTCCACGGCGTCGACCTCGACGAGGGTGATCTCGAGGAGATCGAGGCCGAGGCCCACGAGATCATCGAGGCGGACCTCCCCGTCGAGCGCGTCGAGCTACCGAGAGAGGAGGCGATCACCCACTACCACGAGGAGGACAACCCGTTCAAACTCGACATCCTGGACGACGAGGCGGCCGGCGACGACCCGATCAGCTTCTACGAGCAGGGCGAGTTCCGCGACCTCTGTCGCGGTCCACACGTCGCCTCGACGGGCGAGATCGGCGGCTTCGCGCTGCTGGAGATGAGCGCGGCTTACTGGCGCGGCGACGAGGAGAACGAGTCGCTCACGCGGGTCTACGGCACCGCGTTCCCGACCGAGGGGGAACTCGAGGAGTACCTCGAACGCCGGGAGGAGGCTAAAGAGCGCGACCACAGGAAGATCGGCCGCGAGATGGACCTCTTCTCGGTGCCGAGTCACTCCCCGGGCTGTGTCCACTTCCACCCGAACGGGATGCGGATCCGCCGGGAACTCGAGGAGTACATCAGGGGTAAAAACGACGACCTGGGCTACGAGGAGGTCCGCACGCCCGAACTCAACAAGGCCGAACTCTGGAAGCCGACGGGCCACTACGACGCGTTCAAGGAGGACGACGAGATGTTCGCCTGGCACCAGGCGAGCGCGGGCGGGAAGGGCGACGACGCCACCGAGTACGGCCTGAAGCCGATGAACTGCGCGAACCACGCCTACATCTACGACCGGCAGGTCCGCTCCTACCGGGACCTCCCGGTCCGGTTCTCGGAGTTCGGGACCGTCTACCGCAACGAGCAGTCCGGCGAGCTCTCGGGGCTCCTGCGCGTTCGCGGGATGACCCAGGACGACGGCCACGCGTTCGTCCGCGAGGACCAGATCCAGGCGGAGATAGCGAGAACGCTCGAGGTGATCGAACGGATCTACGGCGAGTTCGACTTCGAGGTGATCTACAAGCTGGAGACGAAGGGCGAACACGCCGTCGGCAGCGACGAGATCTGGAGCCGGGCGACCGAGTCGCTCCGGGACGCGCTCGAGGAGTCGGGACTCGACTACGAGGTCGAGGAGGGCGAAGCCGCCTTCTACGGCCCGAAGATCGGTCTCGACGCCAGGGACGTGATCGGCCGGGAGTGGACCGTCGGCACCGTCCAGCTCGACTTCAACATCCCCGAACGCCTCGACCTGACGTACGTGGGAGAGGACAACGAGGAACACCGCCCGGTGATGGTCCACCGCGCGCTGCTCGGCAGCATGGAGCGGTTCATGGGCGTGCTGATCGAGCAGTTCGCGGGCGACTTCCCCACCTGGCTCGCGCCCGAGCAGGTCCGAATCCTCACGGTGAGCGACGACACGCTCGAGTACGCCCGCGAGGTCGCCGATTTATTAGGGAAATTCCGCGTCGAGATCGAGGATCGCTCGTGGACGCTCGGGAAGAAGATCCAGACCGCACACGACGACCGGGTGCCGTACATGCTGATCCTCGGCGGGAACGAGGCCGAGGCGGGCACGCTCTCGGTGCGCGATCGGTTCGAGAACGAGGCGGGAGACGTCGACCCCGAGAGCTTCCACGCCCACCTCGAACGTGAGGTCGACGAGAAGCGCGTGAACCCCGATTTCCTCGCGGAGTAGCGAGGAGGGGTACTTATTCTCCCCCGGTCCGTAACTGCTCGGTATGAGCGACGCGGACGATATCGAGGCGATCAGGCGACGGAAGCGAGAGGAGTTGCTCTCGCAGGCGGCGGGCGGTGACGGCGCGGAGGGCGACGGGGGAACGCCGAACGAACCGGTCGAGATCCACGGGACCGAGGAGTTCTCGGCGGTCGTCGCCGACAGCGGGGTCGTGCTCGTGGACTTCCACGCCGAGTGGTGCGGGCCGTGTCAGATGCTCGCGCCGGTGGTGACGGCCGTCGCAGCCGACAGCCCCGCGACCGTCGCGAAGGTCGACATCGACCGGAACCGACAGATCGCGATGGAGTACGGCGTCCGAAGCGTCCCCACGCTCTTGCTCTTCGCCGACGGGGAGCAGGTCGAACGGCTGGTCGGGATGCAGGATCGCACCGTGCTCTCGGACCTGATCGATCGACACGCGAACCGATAGGGATCGTCGTA
>SKWB01000108.1 GCA_007129135.1 Halococcaceae archaeon
CGTGCGGCCTCGATCATCTCGTCGTCCATCGTCTTGTAGTACGACCGGAAGAGGATCGTACAGATCGGGATGCCGTAGGCGGTGTGGGTGATCGCCAGTTCGATCAGGTCCGCCCGGTCGGCGAGAAACGGCGCAAAGGAGAGCAGCGAGGCCAGCCCGACCGCGGACCAGAACTGCCTGAGCGGGACGAGCACCGACTGGTACGGGAGGAAGACCCCGGCCAGAAAGAGCACGAGGATCCCGATCTGGCCGCGCCAGGAGAGCTTCGTCAGGCCGAAGGCCGCGAGGCTCCCGAGGAACGCCGAGAGCAGCGTCGCCGGGACGACGAACAGGACGCTGTTGATCAGCCCACCCTGGAGCGTCGCGAACGCGAGCTGCCAGGGTTCTACCGTGAACCAGGCAGGCGTCGGCGGCGTGAGCGGCGTGGTCTGGACGAAGCCGGCTCTGGTCTTGAACGCCGTCATGAAGCCGCTCCACAGCGGCGAGAGGTAGAACGCGATCAGCCCGAGGAGGACCGTATAGAGGCCGACCCGCCCGAGGTCGAGGTTCGCGAACCGGTCTTCCACGCCCTTCCCCTGAGCGGTGGTCATAGGTCACCCCGCCTGTACTGGATGTAGAGATACGGTGCGACGACCGCCAGCGCCATCAGGAAGAGGATCGTCGCGACCGCGGCCCCGTAGGCCCACTGCGAGCGCGAGAAGGCCACGCGAAACATCATCACCGCGAGGATGTCCGCCGAGCGTCCTGGGTTGTCGCCGAACATGACGAAGATGAAGTCGAACGCCTTGAGCGCGAACACCATCAGCACGACCGCGGCGCTGGTGGTCGCCGCGCTCAACTGGGGAACGATCACGCGGAGGTACATTCGAAATCCGCTCGCGCCGTCGACCTTCGCCGCCTCGTAGTGTTCGGTCGGGATCGCGCGCAGCCCCGCGAGGTAGACGACCATCGCGTAGCCGCTGAACTGCCAGGTGAGCGCGAAGATGATCGCCCCCAGCCTCGTCCGTGGATCGCCGATCCAGTTGAGCGCGAGGAAGTCCAGTCCGATCCCTCGCAACACCGTGTTGATCACCCCGGTCGAGGGGTTGTACATCCACGACCAGAACACCGCCGTGACGACGAACGAGAGCGCCATCGGCAGCAGGTAGATCGTCCGGAACGTGTTCTCGAAACGGATGTTCTGATCCACGAGGATGGCGAGCACGAGCCCGATCACGAGCGAGACGACGGTGAAGACCACGAGGAGGACGACGGTGTTCCGGAACGCCGCGACGAAGGAGGCGTCGTTCGGCATCTGGGCGTACATCTCGAACGAGAGATCGGTGTACTCCGGCTGGGCGAGCCCGCTCCAGTCGGTCAGCGAGATGAGCAGGTTCCAGCTCACCGCGCCGTAGACGAACAGCCCGACTAAGAGCGCCGGCGGCAGCCAGAACGGGAGCGACTGGACGAACTCGCTGTGTCGCAGCCGCGAGAGACGCTCGCCTGCCCCGCTCGTCGGGGCGCTCGCCGTCCCCCCATCGGTTCGAAGCCGGGACGGCCCACGGCGTAGGCGGGCGAGCAGCCGGCCGAGATCGGGTCGCATGATGAGAACGTTTCCCCGTGGTCGTTAGAAGATGTCGATGAGTTCCTGGGTGGTCTCCTCGGGGTCCCAGTTGTCGGTGAACACCGCGAAGGCCTCCTCGACCTCGCTGGCCTGTTCCGGGTTCAGGCCGCTCCCGTGGGAGATCGAGGTCGGCTGTTGCTCGGAGTCCTCGAAGTCGGCCATCTGGTCCTGGAGGAACTCGGGGAACTCGTCGGTCGGGACGTCCGTTCGTGGGGGGATCGAGCCCTTGTGCGGGTTGAACAGCTCCTGGGCCTCGACCGTCGAGCAGTACGAGACGAACGCCTCGGTCGCGTCGGGGGTCGGGTTGTTCGCCGGCATGACGAACGAGTCCATCACGAGCGTGTAGACGTCCTCGGTACCGGGGACGGCGAAGTAGTCCCACTGCTCGCCGTACTCGAACTCCTCTTCGTCCTCCTCGTCCTCGGCGGCCTGGTACTGGCCCGCGGCCCAGTCGCCGTTGTGGTGGAAGGCGGCCTCGCCCGTGATCACCGCGGAGTTCGCCTCGTCCCAGGCGACCGAGCCGGCGTCCTCGTTGAAGTACTCGCTCATCTCCTCGACGAGCGAGAGCGACTCCTCGATCTCGCCCTCGAGTTCGGCGGCCTCGCCGTCGAGGAACCGCTCGAACTCGTCCACGCCGTGCTGGCCGGTGAAGACGACCTCCCAGAGCTGGAGCACGCCCCACGGCTCCTGGGTCTGCTGGGCCAGCCCCACGTAGCCGGCGTCGTCGGCGGCCTCGAACAGGTCGAGGAGGTCCTCGGGGCTCTCGGCACCCTCGACGTCGAGACCGGCGTCCTCCGCGACCTCGACGTTGTAGAAGACCTGGTTCAGCCGGTGGATGTTGATCGGCACCGAGACGAGGTCGCCGTCCGGGGCGGCCGCCTCGGTGACGCCCTCGACGTAGGCGTCCTCGTCGTCGTAGAACTCCCCAACCGGTTCGAGCGCGTCGGCGTCGAGGTAGGGTCTGAGCGCCTCGCCGGGCCAGATCTGGAACGTGCTCGGCGGGTCCTCGTCGATGACCCGGGTCTGGATCTCGGCGTCGATCGCCGCGCCCGCGCCGCCCGGCGCGGGGTTGTTCTCGATGCCGTACTCGGGGTACTCCTCCTGGAAGCCATCCAGGAGCGCCTCGAGGGCGTCCTCTTCCCCGCCCGCCGTCCACCAGTGGACGATCTCCAGTTCCTCGTCGACGTCAGCGTCGTC
>SKWB01000213.1 GCA_007129135.1 Halococcaceae archaeon
CCGAGATCGACCTCGCGGTCACCGTCGACAACATCGAGCCCGGCCAGGCCCGGATGTAAGAGGCGTCAGTTCACGTCCGAACCCGTTTCTTTCGCGGCCTCTTCCTCGAGCGACTGCTCCCCGTCCCTGAAGGAGTGGACGTGCTGTGAGAACGGGATGACGACGCCCTCCCTGTCGAACGACTCCTTTATTCCCTCCATCGCCTCCGTTCGCGCCTTCCACGACCGGCGCATCGAGGGGTTCTCGATCCAGAACCGGAGTTCGAGGACGATCGCCGAGTCGTCGAAGCGTTTCGTGACGACCTGCGGCGAGGGGGTCTCCTGGGCGAGGTCGACGTCGAAGAGGCCGTCCCTCAGGGCGGCTCGCGCCCGTTCGAGGTCGCTCTCGTAGTCGACGCCCACCTCGATGTCGATCCGGAGGCGGTCGTTCCTGGAGTAGTTGATCATCTGGTTGCTCGTCACCTCGTCGTTGGGGATCAGCACGTGCTGGTCGCGGAACGTCTGGACCTTGGTGTTGAGGACCGTGACGTCATCGACGATACCGGTCCGCTCCTCGCCGTCGCTGTGGACGGCGATCCAGTCGCCGACGACGAACGGTCGGGCGAACAGCAGGACGAAGCCGGCGATCATCGCGGAGAACGTCTTCTGGGCGGCGAGACCGAGGACGGCGGAGAGCACCCCCGCGCCGAGTATCAGGTTCGTCAGGTTCACCCCCCAGATCGTGAGGACGACACCGAACGCGGCGAGGAAGATACCCGCGTCGGCGACGTGGTAGGCGACCTCGCTCTGGTGGCGGGTGATCGCACCGGCCTCGTCGAGTTCGTCGACCGATCGGTTGACGAGCCTGATCAGCAGGTAGGCCGTGACGAAGATCGCCGCGGTGACGAGGTAGAGCACTGCGTACGCCCGGTTGACGAGGACCGCGTCGACGAGCAGGTCGAGGATCACCGTGACGTTCCAGACGACCGTGAGCACGACGGTGACGAACGCGATCCAGAGCGTCAGCAGCGAGGCCTGTATCGCCTCCGAGAGCCCCTCGCCGACGCGATCTCTCAGTGGGCGGTCCAGGCTCCGGATCGCCCACGCCGCGAGGAAGACCGACGCGATCAGCAACAGCGTTGCGAGCAGTTTCAGTTCGGCCGTCGGGAGGAGCACCTCCTGGACAGCCCTGACGAACCCCGATTGCAGCGTCATCGACTCTGGAGAGCGTAGACGAGCCTCGCTTATGCCTCTGTGGCTTGTCCATGCGCCGTGTGAGGCGGTACCGATCCGGACCGAGCGCGGGTTCGTTCGGTCCGGATCGTGGTGTCGAGACGCTCCCTACCGGACGACCGCGCGGGCGACGAGTGCGAGCGTCGCGAGCGCCATCGCGGCGGCGAAGGCGACGACGAGCGCCGAGAGCGGTTCGGTGACCGTCGCGAGTTCGTCGGCGACGAACGAGCCGGCGACCACGCTCGCGACGCCGACGAGGACGACGCCGCCGACGTTCGCCCAGAGCGGGTTCCCCTCGGGGACGACCTCGCGGTCGTTCAGCAGGAGGAGGATGACGACGAGCGCGAACGGCGTCCCGACGAGGCCGAACGCGAGGACGAGCACCAGTAGCGGTAAGACCGCCCCTTCGATGAACCCACCCAGCGCCGAGAGGAGCGCGACGCCCGCGAGCAACGCCCGGTACCTGGTGTCCTCGATCGACAGCTCCCAGCCGAGCTTGTCGGCGAGCAGATAGGGTGGGACGACCGTGTTCCCCCCGAGCGTCGAGACGGCGGCGCCGAGCAGGCCGAGGAGGAAGAGCCAGGTGGCGTACTCGCCGACGAGCGGGCCGAGCGCCTCGGCGGCCTGGATCTCCGTCAGGGCCGCGGGATCGACCGTTCCCTCGAGGACGCTCGCGGCGACGAGGAAGATCGCGAGGCTGTAGATCCCGAACGCGAGCAGCATCGAGGAGCCGATATCGAAGGCGGCGACGTCGCGGTCCTCCACGGTCCACTCGCGTGCTCGCATCGTGTAGCTCTGCATCGTGAGCAGCGTGATGTGGACCGCCCCGCCCATCACGCCGGCGGCGACGAGCGCACCGCCGACGCCCGCGGGGATCGCGGGAACGAGCCCGGTCGCTGCCTCCGCCGGATCGATCGGGACGACCAGCGCCGTCGCGAGGAAGGCGAGCACGACGACCGAAACGAGCAGTTTCGCGCCGAACTCGGCGACCCGGTAGCCGCCGCCCGCGAGGCCCACCGCGAGGACCACCGCCCAGGCGACCCCCCAGATCCGCGGGTCGGCGAGCGTGGCGAGTCCCATACTGCCGGCGATCGCCGCGCTCGTGTCCGCGGCCGTCTTCATGATCACCAGCTGCGCGAGGCCGGCGGCGAGCACCACGTCCACGACGAGTATCCACGCCCAGAGCTCTCCCAGGTGCTCTTCCACCGTCGTGACGATCCCCTCCTCGGTGAACAGCCCGAGCCGTGCGGCGAGGTACTGCCCGAGCGCGCCGAAGACCGCCGAGAGGATCACGACCCAGAGCAGCGCGTAGCCGAAGCTCGCGCCCGCGGTGAGCAGGCTCGCCATCGTCGCCGGTCCGGCCGCGATCGCGCCCGCGAGCCAGGTCGGCCCCAGCCGTCTGAGGAACCCCCCGATATCGGAGCGCTCCGGTGTCCGCGTCGTCGTCTCCATCGCCGGCACTTTTCGCTCCGGGCGTATAACCGCGTGGTATTCGTTCGTGTTTCCCGACCGAGGCTCGCCGAACCCGTCACTCCAGCAGCCGCGCGCCCCGGTTCGCGACCGCACACCG
>SKWB01000043.1 GCA_007129135.1 Halococcaceae archaeon
AACTCGTGTTCACGACCGCCTACACCGGCTACGAGGAGAGCCTCACCGACCCCTCCTACGAGGAGCAGGTGCTCACCTTCGCCTACCCACTCATCGGGAACTACGGCGTCCGAGCCGAGCGCTTCGAATCCGAGCGCGTCCACCCACGGGCCGTCGTCGCCCTCGAACTCACCGAGAGCGTCTCGGAGTGGCTCGAGAGCGAGGGCGTCCCGGCCGTCGACCACCTCGACACCCGGGACCTGGTGACGGAGATCAGGGACACGGGCGCGATGAAGTGTGGGATCGCCGCCGGTCCCGACGCGTCAGAGGAGGCCGCACGCGCCGAACTCGCCGACTGTAAACACATGAGCGAGCACACCGATATCGGCGCGCAGGTGAGCGTGACCGAGCCGAAGACGGTCGAGGGCGGCGGGGAGTACGACGTCGCGCTGATCGACTGCGGGGCGAAGGGCTCGATCGTGAGCTCGCTCACCGACCGCGGTGCGGACGTCCACGTCCTCCCGTACGACACGACGCCCGAGGAGATCGACGCGCTCGACCCCGACGTCGTCTTCGTCTCGAACGGCCCGGGCGATCCGGAGACGTTCACCGAGGCACAGCGCGTGGTCGAGACGTTCGCGGGCGAACGCCCGATCGCCGGCATCTGTCTCGGCCAACAGGTCGTCGCGAACGCGCTGGGTGGCGAGACCGAGAAGATGACCTTCGGCCACCGCGGGGTGAACCAGCCGGTGCGCGACCTCGAGAGCGGCCGTGTGGTGATGACCACTCAGAACCACGGCTACACGGTCTCCGAACCGGGCGACCTCGACGTCACCCAGGTGAACGTCAACGACGACACCCCGGAAGGGCTCGCGAGCGAGGAGCTGGGCGTCATCACCCGCCAGTACCACCCCGAGGCGAACCCCGGACCCCACGACACGCTCGACTTCTTCGACGACGTGCTCTCGCTCGCCGAACCCGAACGCCGGGTCACGGCCGACTGAACGACCTTTTCGACCGCCTAAGCTCGGGATGGCCGACCGATCGGTTCCTTACGGATCGAATAAGTAAGTGAACCGTACCTGTTTAGTGAGCCATGCAGTTCCCGGCGAGGGCAGACGAGGAGGAGCGACTCACCGACCGACTCGCGGACGGGCGGGCGACCGTGACGGTCGTCGGCTGTGGCGGGGCCGGCAGCAACAGCGTCCACGAGATCGAGCGCGAGACCGGCCTCCACCGGGTCGCGTGTAACACCGACGCCCAGCACCTGCTCTCAGTGGACGCCGACGAGAAGGTGCTGCTCGGCCCGCGGACGACCCGCGGCCAGGGAAGCGGTGCGAACGTGTGGGTCGGCGAGGAGGCCGCCCACGAGAGCGAGGAGGCGATCCGGGACGCGGTCGAGGGCTCGGACCTGGTCTTCGTCACGGCGGGAATGGGCGGCGGGACCGGCACCGGGAGCGCCCCGGTGGTCGCGGAGGTAGCGAGCGAGCGCGGAGCGCTCGTCGTCGCGGTCGTCTCGACCCCGTTCGCCGCGGAGGGCCGGGTCAGGGCGGAGACCGCGGAGTGGGGCCTGAAACGGCTCCGCGCGGCCGCGGACACGACGATCGTCGTCCCGAACGACCGGATCCTGGGCCTCCGCGGCGACCTCTCTGTACGGGAGGCCTTCTCGGTGAGCGACCGCGTGCTCTCGGGTGCGGTCACGGGCGTCGCCGGTCTGCTCTCGACCGCGGGGACGATGAACGTCGACTTCGCCGACCTGGAAACGACGCTCTCGGGGAGCGAGGTCGCGATGTTCGGCCTCGGGACGGGCGAGGGCGAGGAGCCAGCACGCGAGGCCGTGGTCGACGCGCTCCGCTCGCCGGTCCTCGACGCCGACGTGAGCGGTTCGACGAACGCCCTGCTCGCGCTCACGGGTGGCCCGGAGATGAGCATCCGGGACGCCGAACGCGCCGTGGCCGAACTGCGCGAGCGGATCGACGCGAACGCACACGTCATCTGGGGGCTGTCGATCGAAGCGGAGAGGACGGGGGCGGAGGCGAGCGTCGTGCTCACCGGCGTCGACTCTCCCCAGGTCCTGGGCGCTCCGGCCCCCGCCGAGCGCGGTCGGACCGACGGCGGCGTCGACCGTCGGTGACGCGGCGACGGATATATCTCCGCTGCCCCCTGTCAGTACCGTAGTGAAACCAGGAGTGGCGGCCGCTGTGGCCCTCTGTCTGCTCTGTGTCGGTGCGGTCGCCGTCGGCGCGGTCCCCGACGCCCGGATGACGGTCACGGACACGAGTGTCTCGGCCGACCGGCCGGCCGTGGGCGAACCGGTGACGGTGAACGCGACGGTCGCGAACTCGGGGGCCAGCCCCTCCGCGGTCGACGTGACGAGCGTCTCGGTCGTCGAGGACGGGGGGACGCTCGCTGAGGCGACCGGACCGGGTGCGCTCTCGCCCGGCGACGACCTCGCCGTCTCGCTCTCGCTCGCCTTCGAGGAGGCCGGTGAGCGCGACCTCCGGCTCGAGGCCGAGGGCGAGGACGAGAACGGCGAGACCGTGACGGTGGGTGTGCCGCTGTCGGTGACCGTCACCGAGGCGGAGGAGTCGATCGAGGTGAGCGCGAGGGCCGGCGACCTCGCGAGCGAGGCCGAGGAGGGCGGCGACGACCTCACCGCGATCCTCGACGGCGGTGTCGAGGAGGGTAGCGAGGAGCCGTCGTTCGACGCCCCGGTGACGGTGACGGTCTCGAACCCCGGGACCGTCGCCGCCGAGCGCGTGACGGTCGTCCCGAGCGTCGACGGCGAGGCGCTCGCACGGTCGCCGGTCGGCCCGCTCGCCCCCGGAGAGACCGAACGGGTGGTCGTGGACCTCGGGACCGTCTCGGAGCAGCGAGCGGTCACGGTCGGCGTCGAGTACGACCTCGCCACCGGCCCCGGCGAGACCGAGACGACGCTGACCTACCCGCCCGAGCGCGCGGAGGTCACCGTCACCGACGCGGACGTCACGCGCGATGGCGAGGCGGTGCGGGTGAGCGCGACCGTCGGCAACACCGGGAGCGCGGAGCTCTCGGGCGTGGTCGCGAGCGTCGGCGAGGCGGAGGGGGTCTCCCCGACCTACCCCCAGCGCGACTACTTCGTCGGGAGCGTCGGCGAGAGCGACTTCGTCCCGTTCGAACTCACCGCGGAGGTCGGGGATCGGGAGACGATCCCGGTCGAGATCAGCTACACGGACAGGGGCGTCGGCTACTCCGAGACGGTGGAGCTACCTATCGAGGACCGAGAGGAGTCGGAGACCGCCGGGGCCACCGATAGACTCGGCTGGGAGACGGGGCTCGGAGCGCTCGCGCTGGGCGCGGTCGCGGTCGCCGGGGCGCTCGCGTGGAGGAGACGCCGTGGCGAGCGCTGAACTCGCGGGCGTCACGAAGCGCTACGACGGCGGCGGCGAGGTCGTCACGGCGCTCTCGGACGTGGACTTCGCGGTCGAACCCGGGGAGTTCGTCGCCGTGATGGGGCCCTCGGGCAGCGGGAAGTCGACGCTGCTCAACGTGCTCGGCCTGCTCGACGACCCGACCGAGGGGGTCCGATACCTCGACGGGACGGACGTGACCCACCTGGACGAGCGGGGTCGGACGCTCGCGCGCAAGGAGTTCGTCGGCTTCGTCTTCCAGGAGTTCCACCTGATCCCGACGCTCACCGCCGTCGAGAACGTCGCGCTCCCGACGATGTTCGATTCGGGCGACGACGACCGGGCGGCGGAACTGCTCTCGCGGTTCGGCCTCGAGGACCGGCTGACCCACCGACCGAGCGAGCTCTCGGGCGGGCAGAAACAGCGCGTCGCCATCGCGAGGGCGCTCGTGAACGAGCCGACGCTCGTCCTCGCGGACGAACCGACCGGCAACCTGGATACGGAGACCGGCGAGCGGATCCTCGACGAACTGCGGGGGATCTGTGCGGCGGGCGTCGCGGTCGTCGCCGTCACCCACGACCCCGAACTCGAGGCCTACGCCGACCGGGTCGTTCGGATCGAGGACGGAGCGCTCGCGTGAGCCGCCTCGCCCCGCTCGGCCGACGGCTCCCCGCCGTGCTGATGGCCCGGCGGAACCTCTCGCGGCACCGCCTTCGGTCGGCGCTCGCCTGTCTCGGCATCTGTATCGGCGTGCTCGCCATCGCCTCGCTGGGCATCTTCGGGAACGTCCTCGCGCTCTCGGCGGACGACGCGATCGGCGACATCGGCAACCAGATCGTGATCACGCCGAACGCGGACGAGGGCGTCGAGGAGCTCACCGCCCGCGACGTCGCGGCGATCGAGCGGGTCGCCGGCGACGCCGGCGTCGCCCCGCTCAAGACCGACGGCGCGCAGCTCTCGCGCGGGAGCGAGTCGACGTTCGCGACCGTCTACGGGATCGACCGTCCGGGCGAGGTCTACGTGGCCGACGAGGGCCGGCTCCCCGACCGACACCGACAGGGTGCCATCCTCGGGGCCGACGTCGCGGAGACCCTCGACGCCGACGCGGGAAGCGTCGTCACGGTCGAGGGGACCGACCTTCGGGTCGTCGCCGTCCTCGAACCGACCGAGGGGTTCACCCCCGCCGCGCCAGACGGCGCGGTGCTCCTCCCGGAGTCGGCCTTCCCGGGAACGGGCTACGACCAGGTGATCGTCGAGGCGGACTCCGGCGCGGAGGCGGCGGTGATCGCGGAGGCGATTAGGGAGACGCTCAACACACGCGAGGATCGCGTCGACGTCTTCGAGCTCACCGCGGTCGTCGAGGACGTCGAGGAGTTCTTCGGCCTGCTCTCGGGTTTCCTCCTCGGGCTGGGTGCCATCTCGCTGGTCGTCGCTGGCGTCTCCATCCTGAACGTGATGCTGATGAGCGCGATCGAACGCCGGACCGAGATCGGTGTGCTCAGGGCGGTCGGCGTTCGAAAGCGCGAGGTGATGGCGACGTTGCTCGTCGAGGCCGGTCTCCTGGGCGTGATCGGCGGCCTCGTCGGCGTCGTGCTCACGGCGCTGCTCGTCGCCGGGCTCTACCTCTTCTCGCCGGTCGACCTGACGGTGGTCCTCGACCCGACGAACGCGCTCTACCTCCTCGGGGCGTTCGCCTTCGGCGTCCTGATCAGCGTCGTGAGCGGGCTCTACCCGGCCTGGAGGGCCGCGTCGGTCCCGCCGGTCGAGGCGCTCAGGGAGTAGTGGGTGCGCGAGGACTCGAACCCCGGGCCGCCTGACCGACGCCCCATCGCCACGTCGGGCGCGTCGCGCGCCGCGCCCGTCACCTTCCTCCTCAGTTCAGGAGTTCTTCCAGGCTGAACTACACACCCGTGGCGGTCCCTCGAAGACGTATCACAAAAACGTACCGATACCCCCCGGAACGTTCAACTCGCTCTCGGCGAGAGAAGAGCCATGGAGACGCCCGCCCTCACCGGGTTCGTCGGTCAACGCCGCCTGGACCACGCGCTCGTGATCGGCGCTGGTCTCCTCGCGTTCTGGGCGGGCTACTTCGGTGCCGCCGTCGCCTTCTTCGGCGGGACGGCGGCGCTCGCACCGGGGACGGAGGTCGCCGGTGCGCGCCGCTGGGCGGGCGTCGTCGGCGCGATGGCCTGCTGGGGGTGGTTCTCGCTCGCGTTCGTCCTCGCGAAGGGCGGACCCGTGCTCAACGCGACGCTCTATCCGGTCCTCACGGCGGGTCTCGCGCCGATCGTCGGACGCTGGCTCGTCTTCGGACCGGCACCCGGAGAGCTCCGGACGGGGCTGCTCGACTTCTCGCTCTCGCCGCTCGTCGACGCGCTCTTGATCCTGCTCTTCGGCGGCTCCTTCTTCGTCACGCTGCTCACTCTCTGGGCGAGCGCGCTCGGCGAGGAAGAACGGGTGGAGTGGGAGCGGACGAACCTCCCCGACGAGTTCTACGACGAGTTCGTCGAGGAGTGACCCCAGGTGCCACGAACGAGCGGCCGGTCGCTCACCGCCAGTACCGACGAGCCCTCGTCGGCGGCCTCGATCGCGTCGAGTGCCGCCCGTGCGCTCGCGGGCGTCGAGAAGTAGGTGATCTCCTCCTCGACGGCGACCTCGAGCAGGTCGCGGTCCCGCGAGACGATCAGGTCGAGGTTCCCCGCGCGAGCGGCGCTCACCAGGTCGACGGCGTCGGAGAACTCGAAGTGCTCTCCGAACCGGGCGACGAGCCTCTCTCCCTCCTCGGTACCCGGATCGGGAAAGGACTCCGCCGAGAGGTCGACCGCGACGGTCCCGCCTTTCGGGATCGGCTTCCCGGTCGCGTCCTGGGCCTTGTCGTAGGCCTTCCCGAAGCTCTCGGCGGTCCCCATCACCTCGCCCGTCGACTTCATCTCGGGGCCGAGTCGGGGGTCGCTTCCCGGGAGTCTGTCGAACGGGAGCAACACCTCCTTCACGCTCACGTGCTCGGGGATCCCTTCCTCGACGCCGAGGTCGTCGAGCGACCGCCCGGCCATCACCTGCGCGGCGAGCTTCGCGATCGGCACGCCCGTCGCCTTCGAGACGAAGGGAACGGTCCTCGAGGAGCGAGGGTTCGCCTCGAGGACGTAGACCTCGCTCGCGGTTTCACCGCTTGCGTCCGAGGCGCTTTGCGCCTCGCTCTCCTTGACCGCCAGCTGCACGTTGAGCAGGCCGACCGTCGCCAGCCCGCGGGCGATCTCCTCTGTCACCTCGCGGACGCGGGCGAGCGTCTCCGCGCCGAGCGACCGCGGCGGGATCATACACGCCGAGTCGCCGGAGTGGACCCCCGCGGACTCGATGTGCTCCATGATCCCGCCGATGAGGACGGTCTCGCCGTCCGAAACGGCGTCCACGTCGAGTTCGATCGCCTCCTGGAGGAACTCGTCGATCAGGATCGGCCTGTCCGGGCTCACCCGGACCGCCTCCTCGATGTAGGTCTCCAGTTCCTCGTCGTCGTGGACGATCTCCATCGCACGCCCGCCGAGGACGTAGGAGGGGCGGACGAGCACGGGGTAGCCGATCTCGTGGGCGCGGTCGAGCGCCTCGCGCTCGCTTCTCGCCGTCGCCCCCCTCGGCTGGGCGATCCCCAGTTCGTCCATCAGGACGTTGAACCGGTCTCTGTCCTCCGCGAGGTCCATCGCCTCGACTGTGGTCCCGAGGACCGCACAGTCGAGCCCGCGGCGGTCTATCTCCGCTTCGAGCGGCTCGCCGACGTTCACCGATGTCTGGCCGCCGAACTGGACCATCACGCCGTCCGCACCGGTCGTCTCGATCACGTCCGCGATCTCCTCGGCGGTGATGGGCTCGAAGAAGAGGCCATCTGAAGTGTCGTAGTCCGTGGAGACGGTCTCGGGGTTGTTGTTCACGACGTGGGCCTCGATACCCATCTCGCGTAGCGCGCGCACCGCGTGGACCGCACAGTAGTCGAACTCGACGCCCTGGCCGATCCGGATCGGTCCACCGCCGACGACGACCACGCTCTCGACCTCGCGGTCGACCTGGACCTCGTTCCGCCCGAGCCTGTCGCCGAGGTCGCGCGTCGAGTAGTAGTAGGGGGTGGAGGCGGCGAACTCGCCCGCGCAGGTGTCGACCTGTTTGTACGATCGGGAGGGGGCGACCGCCTCGACCGCCTCGACCTCGGCCCCTCCGATAGCCGCGACCGCACGGTTCGTCAGGCCGACGCCCGCCGCGGCGGCGAACTCGCCCTCGCTGGCCGCGAGCGTCGCCTCGGCGATCTTCGCGTACCGTTCGAGGTACCACTCGTGGATGCCGGTGAGCGAGGCGACCTCCGGTATCGAGTACCCGCGTTCGAACGCCTCGAAGATCGCGTACGGCCGGTCCGGCGTCGGCGCTTCGAGGTAGCTCGTCTCCAGGTCGGCGTCGTCGACCTCGGTCCAGTCCGCTGCGGGTTCGTACTCCGTCGACCGAAGCGCCTTCAGCAGGCTCTCCTCGAACGTCCGACCGATCGCCATCGCCTCGCCGGTGCTCTTCATCGCCGTGCCGAGCGTGAAGTCGACGTCGGTGAACTTGTCCTTCGGCCACCGGGGGACCTTCGTGACGACGTAGTCGATCGCGGGCTCGAACGCCGCGGTGGTCTGGCCGGTGATCTCGTTCTCGATCTCGTGGAGCCGCTTCCCGAGCGCGACCTTCGCCGTCACGCGGGCGATCGGGTAGCCGGTGGCCTTCGAGGCGAGCGCCGACGAACGGGAGACCCTCGGGTTCACCTCCACGACCCGGTACTCCCCGCCCGGCGAGCCGTCGTCGCGCCAGGCGAACTGGATGTTACAGCCGCCCTGAATCCCGAGTTCGCGGATCACGTCGAGCGCCGCGGTGCGCATCTCCTGGTGGCCGTCGTCGGGGATCACCTGCGACGGGGTGACGACCGTCGACTCCCCCGTGTGGATCCCCATCGGGTCGACGTTCTCCATGTTACAGATGATGATACAGGAGTCGTCGGCGTCGCGCATCACCTCGTACTCGAGTTCGATCCAGCCGGCGATCGACTCCGTGATCAGGACCTCGTTGTTCCGCGAGAGCCTGAGTCCGCGACGGACGCGCTCGACGAGTTCGTCCATCTCGTCGACGACGCCCGACCCCGACCCCCCGAGCGTGTACGTCGTCCGGGCGATCACCGGGAGGCCGCCGACGGTCTCGACGGCGCGCTCGACCCGTCTCCGGAACGCAGCCTGGTCGAAGTCGGTGACAGACTCGCCCTCGTCCAGCGAGATGGTCGTCGACTGCGGGACCGGCTGGCCGATCGACTCCATCCGCTTTCGGAACAGTTCGCGGTCCTCGGTGGCGTAGATCGTCTCCAGGGGGGTGCCCATGATCTCGACGTCGTACTCCTCGAGGACGCCCTCCTCGGCGAGTTCGGCGGTGACGTTCAACCCCGTCTGTCCGCCGAGACCGGCGATGACGCCGTCCGGTCGTTCTCTCTCGATGATCTCGGCGATCGCCTCGGTGGTGATCGGCTCGATGTAGACCCGGTCGGCCATCTCCGGGTCGGTCATGATCGTCGCCGGGTTCGAGTTCACCAGGACGACGCGTGCACCCTCTTCCGCGAGCGCACGACAGGCCTGTGCCCCCGAGTAGTCGAACTCCGCGGCCTGACCGATCTGGATCGGCCCGCTCCCGATCAGCAGGATGGTCCGCTGCTCGTCGCTCATTCGTTCGGTGTGAGTTCGTTCGTCGTAATAAGCGCCCCGAAACGATACGAAAGACGTAGCTCGATTACGAAATTCGAACCGTCCCGCGTCCAGCCTCGAAGCCGACCTCCGTACCGTACGGAGCCGAGAGCTCCGACAGCCGCTCGAGGATCCGTTCGCCCGTCTCGGCGTCGGCGTAGCGGGGGTAGCCACGACCCGGCCTCGGCTCGTCGAACCCGAGGTCGATCGGGTGGAGCTCGATCCGTTCGATCTCGCCACCCTCGAACCGACAGACCGGAACGACGCTCAGCCAGAACCACTCGTCGGCGAGGAAGCCGATCCGGTCGCCCTCGCGTTCGGTCCGGGCGTCGTAGAGCTCCGCCGGTAGGGCGCCGTCCCCGAGGTCGTAGCGGTCGTAGAGGGCGGCCGGCTGGGTCGGGATCGTCTCGTTCTGCATCGCGAGGTTCCCGAGGCTGTAGCAGATCGGGGCTCCGTCGTAGAGGTCGATCCCCCGGATCACGTGCGGGCCGTGACCGAAGACGACGTCCGCACCGGCGTCGACGCAGTCGCGGGCGAACCGTTCGAGGAAGGACGGGACGGAGTGGTCGTTCCGGTGGCCCTCGGCCCCCTCGTGGACGTGGAGGCTCGCGACGACGAGGTCGGCCTGTCTGTCGGCCTCCCCGATCCGGGCCAGGATCGCCGCCGCGTCCTCCCCGTTCACCTCGCGGCGGATCCCGTACCCCTCGGCCTCCTCGAAGACGATGTCGGCACCCCGGAGGTTCGGGAAGTGAAACCCGTCGGAGTCGTCGCCGTCGACGGGAAACCCGAGGTCGCGGTAGCGCTCTCTCGGTCCCTCGAGGCCGATGTCGGAAGCGAGGCCGGTGACCAGGTCGAACGCCTCGGTGGGCACCTCGTAGGCGGTCTCCAAGCGTAGCGGCGAGACCCCGGGTCGACCGGGCGCGTCGGGTCGCTGGTGGCCGGCTTCGGTCCCCGGAACGAAACTCGTCGTGGCCGCGACGAGACCGATCCGGCCACAGGGCCGTTCGGCGTAGGCGGGTGTGCGTGCATCCGCGAGGGTCTCGCCCAGTCCCGCGTAGGGGATGGCCCGCTCGTCGAGCGCCCGCATCGTCAGCTCCATTCCCGGGAGCGAGAGGTCGCCGGCGTGGTTCGTCGCGGCCGCGAGGAGGTCGAAGCCCATCCAGACGAGCTCGTCGGCGGCCCAGGAGGGAGCGTCCATGTACGTCCCGCCCGAGCGCGCGGCGGGGATCCCCTCGCCGTCGGTGAGCAGCACCTCGAGGTTCGTGACGGCGGCGTCGGCCCCACGGATCGTCTCCGTGAGTCGGTCGAGTCCGGGGTCGGCCCTCGTCCGGAGCCGTTGGGTGACGATGGCGTCACCCGCGAGCGCGAGTGTGGCGTCGGTCATGACCCCGGATGGACCGGCGTCGTCAAGAACCGGCGGCTGCCGGTCGATCTGGCTCCTACCTCAGCCGTTATACGAGCCCTGTGCGAGCGCCCCACATGGACCGGACCGACTGGATCGGCGAGA
>SKWB01000247.1 GCA_007129135.1 Halococcaceae archaeon
CATGGACTTCGCCGCCCGCTACCGGCGGCTCGCGGGCTACGACGTGCTCTACCCGCAGGGCTGGGACTGCCACGGTCTCCCGACCGAAGTGAAAGTCGAGGAGACCCACGACATCCACCGGACCGACGTCTCCAGGGAGGAGTTCCGCGAACTCTGTATCGAGCACACCGAGGAACAGATCGACGCGATGCGCGAGACGATGCTCGATCTGGGTTTCTCCCAGGACTGGAGCCGGGAGTACGTCACGATGGAGCCGGAGTACTGGGGGCTGACCCAGCGCTCGTTCGTCGAGATGGCCGAGGAGGAGTACGTCTACCAGGACGAACACCCGGTGAACTGGTGTCCCCGCTGCGAGACGGCGATCGCCGACGCCGAGGTTGAGAACGTCGACCGCGAGGGGACCCTCCACTACGTCACGTTCGACGGGGTCGGAAACGACGACATCGAGATCGCGACGACGCGGCCCGAACTGCTCGCCGCCTGCGTCGGCATGGCGGTCGAGCCGGGGGACGAGCGCTACGAGGATCGGATCGGCGACACGTTCGAGGTGCCGCTCTTCGGTCAGGAGGTCGAGCTGATCGCTGACGCCGACGTCGACGGCGAGTTCGGAACCGGGGCGGTGATGATCTGTACGTTCGGCGACAAACAGGACGTCACCTGGTGGGCCGAGTACGACCTCGACCTCCGGGCGGCGATCACCGAGGACGGGAAGCTGAACGACGTGGCCGGCGAGTACGCCGGGCTGGCGATCGACGAGGCGAAAGCGCGGATCGCGGCGGATCTGGAGGAAGCGGGCGCCCTGAACGAGACCGAGCCGACAGAGCAGTCGGTCGGCGCGTGCTGGCGGTGTGACACCCCGATCGAGATCCTCTCGACCGAGCAGTGGTTCGTCCGCGTCGACGGGGAGGAGATCATGGAGAAAGCGAGGGAGATCGAGTGGATCCCCGAGCACATGTTCATCAGGCTCGAGGAGTGGACGGAGGGGATGGACTGGGACTGGGTGATCAGCCGCCAGCGCGTCTTCGCGACGCCGATCCCGGCCTGGTTCTGTGCGGACTGCGGCCACGCACACGTCGCCACGGTCGATGAGACGCCGGTGGACCCGACCGAGGAGGGGCCCGAGATCGACGCCTGTCCCGAGTGCGGGGCCGAGGACTGGACCGGCGAGACCGACGTGATGGACACGTGGATGGACTCCTCGATCTCCGCGATGTACGTCGGCGGCTGGCCCGAGGCGGCGTTCGAACCCGTCCAGCTGCGAGAACAGGGCCACGACATCATCCGGACGTGGGCGTTCTACACGATCCTCCGGACCGCGGCGCTGGAGGACGAGATCCCGTGGGAGGAGGCGCTGATCAACGGGATGGTCTTCGGCGAGGACGGCCACAAGATGTCGAAGTCCCGGGGGAACACGATCGCGCCGATCGAGGTCGTCGAGGAGCACGGCGCGGACGCCTTCCGGCAGGCGATCGCGCTCGGCGGCCAGCCGGGCAGCGACATCCAGTTCCAGCGAAAGGAGGTCACCTCCGCCTCCCGGTTCCTCACGAAGGTCTGGAACATCAGCAAGTTCGCGCTGGGCCACGTCGACGACCGGACGCCGGGGATCGACGCGCCGGCGTACCGCGCGGCCGACCGGTGGATACTCACCGAACTGGATCGGGTAGCCGGCTCCGTGGACGAGCACATGGCGGCCTACCGGTTCGACGCGGCGCTGCGCGAGCTCCGCGAGTTCGTCTGGAGCGACCTCGCCGACGACTACCTCGAACTGGTGAAGGGCCGGCTCTACGAGGGGCGGCCGGGCGAGCGGAACGCCGCGCGACACGCGCTCTACACCTCGCTCTCCGGCTCGCTCCGGATGCTCTCGCCGTTCGCGCCGTTCCTCACGGAGGAGCTCTGGAGCCACCTCCCCGGCACCGAGGGGAGCGTCCACGCCGCGGACTGGCCGTCGGTCGACCCGGCGGTCGACTGGGACGACGAGGAGGCCCGGGCAGTCGGGACGCTGATCGCGGAGGTCGCGAGCACGGTCCGGGGCTGGAAGTCCGAGGAGGGGATGGCGCTCAACGCCGATCTGAGCCGAATCGAGGTCTACGTCTCGTTGGGAGAGGAGTACGCGGTCGACACGTACGATCTCTCGGGGGCGATCAACGGCCCGGTCTACGTCGAGTACGGAACGCCCGACGTCGACCTCGTCCCGGTCGCGGTCGACCCCGACCAGAGCGTGATCGGCCCCGAGTTCCGATCGGAGGCCGGCGCGGTGATGAGCGCGCTCGGCGAGGCCGACCCCGCCGAAATCAAGGCCCAACTCGACTCCACAGGGGAAGTCGAACTGGACGTCGACGGCCAGGTCGTCGTCCTCGAACCGGATGCGCTGGAGGTCAGAGAGGAGCTCCAGGCCGAAGGCGGCGAGGAGGTCGCGGTGTTGGAGACCGACGACGCGACGGTGCTCGTCTTCCCCTGAGCCGGATAGCGCGCACCGGCCTCCTAGCGTCGATCCGTGCCGATCAGTTCCCGAGCGCCTTGGCCGTCGCCGCTGCGCCGGCTCCGACGTCGACGTCGGCACCCTCGTCGGCGAGGACGGAGCCGAACGCGGAGACGAAGCCGGTCGCCTTCGCCGGCCGTGCGGAGTGGCCCATGCAGCCGACCCGGAAGATCTCGCCCGAGAGGTCGCCAAGACCGCCGACGATCTCGATGCCGTGCTCGGAGAGCAGCCGCGAGATGACCCTGCCGTCGTCGACGCCCTCGGGGACGGAGACCGGGTTGA
>SKWB01000302.1 GCA_007129135.1 Halococcaceae archaeon
CGGTTCGAGGAGGAGGTACATGCTCAGACCTGAGCAGATGAGCAAGGTCTCGGTCGTCGGCTCCACCGCCGTGATGGAGCGGGTGATCGAGACCGTCCACGACCTGCGACTCGTCCACCTCGCCGACTACGACGATTCCTGGGAGGGTTTCTCCCCGGGGACGCCGATCGAGGGCTCCGAGGAGCTCTCGGAGCGTCTCGTCACCGTCCGGGCGATCGAGAGCATCCTCGACGTCGACGAGGAGGACGCCGGGCCGACCCGCGTGATCGACGACGAGGAGCTCGGCGAGGAGATCGAGCGGACCCGGACGCGCGTGAACGAACTCGACGACCGCCGGGTCGAACTCAGGGAGGAGCTTCGGCGGGTCGAAGACCGGATCAGTTCGGTCCGACCGTTCGCCCGCCTCGGGATCGACCTCGACCTGCTCTCGGGATACGACTCGATCGACGCCGGCGTCTACCGCGCCCGACCGGCCGAGGTCGAGGCGGCGCTGCGAGAGAGCGAGGAGGTAGAGGCGTTCGAGACGTTCTCCGAGGGCGACGTCGTGGCGGTCTTCGTCACCCCCGGCCGGGAGGGCGTGATCTCGGACGCGCTGGTCGGCGTCGAGGTCTCCGCGCTGGAGGTCCCCGAGGCCGAGACGAGCCCGAGCGCGTACGTCGAGGAGTTAGAACACCGCCGCACGCAGCTCGAATCGAAACTCACCGGCGTCGAGAACGAGCTCGAGGAGGTAAAACTCGACGTCGCGGGCTTTCTCCTGGCGGTCGAAGAACAGCTGACGATCGACGTCCAGAAGAAGGAGGTCCCGCTCTCCTTCGCGACGACCGAGCGGTCGTTCGTCGCGGAGGGCTGGGTGCCGACCGAGCGCTACCCCGAACTCGAGGCGGCGCTCGCCGACGCGGTGGGCGACCGGGTCGTCGTCGAGGAGCTCGAACGGATGGACTACGACGGCCACTCGGAGAGCGTCGCCGCACCCGAGGGGGGAACGATCGGCGAGCCGACCGGGACGCCGACCGCGGCCGACGGTGGAGAGGGAGAGACGAAGCGGAAGGAGACGCGGGCCGACGGCGGGGAGCAGACGACGATGCACGAGGAGAAGCCGCCGGTCGTCCTCGACAACCCCGGGACCGCGAAACCGTTCGAACTGCTCGTGAACTTGGTCGGCAAGCCGAAGTACACCGAGCTCGACCCGACGCTGCTGGTCTTCCTGACCTACCCGCTCGCGTTCGGCTTCATGATCGGCGATATCGGTTACGGGCTGCTCTACATGGCGATGGGGGCCTTTCTCCTCCGCTACGACTCGGAGGCGATGCAGGCGCTCGGGTGGATCGCCGTCTGGGCCGGCGTCTTCACGACGATCTTCGGCTACCTCTACGACGACATCTTCGGCGTCCACATGGCCGATATGGGCCTCGGCTTCCTGCCGCTCGCGGGCGTGCTGACGAAGGGGCTTCAGACGACCGAGTGGGCGCTGCTCTGGATCGTGGTGAGCCTGCTGTTCGGCATCATCCACCTCAACATCGGCCTGATCATGGGCTTTCTCAACGAGATGAGCCACGGCGTGAAGGCCGCGGTGTTGGAGCGGGGCTCGTGGATCCTCGCGATGAACGGGCTGTTCGCCTGGATCTTCAGTCTCCACCTCGTCGGCGAGAAGCCGGAGTTCCTCGTCGGCTCCGAGAGCGTGCTCAACGAGTTCCTCGGGTTCGCGGGTCTGCCCGCCGAGGTCGGGCTCGTCGGGCTCGCGGCGTTCCTCGTCGGTCTCGTGATGGTCGGCGTCGGCGAGGGTATCGCCGGGGTCGCAGAGGCACCGGCCTGGGCGTTCGGTCACGTGCTCTCCTATCTCAGGATGGTCGCGGTGTTGCTCGCGAAGGGGGGGATGGCCTTCGCGGTGAACGTCCTCGTCTTCGGGAGCTACCCGGACAACGGCTACATCGAGTTCGGCCTGCCCGGCACCGGCGTCGCCGCGGGGGAGGCCGACTTCCCCGGGCTGGTCTGGATCGGCGTCGAGTCGGGCTCGATCCTGCTCCTGGCGATCGCGATAATCGCCGCGGTCGCCGTCTTCGTCCTCGGACACATCCTGGTCCTGCTGCTCGGCATCACCGCGGCGGGGATCCAGATGATCCGTCTGGAGTACGTCGAGTTCTTCCAGAAGTTCTACGAGGGCGGCGGCGAGGAGTACGAGCCGTTCGGCTACGACCGCACACACACCACCGAGTGACCTCCGGGCGCCGCTCGGTATATAAATCAGCGACGCGGTTTGCCGGATTGTCACAGGCTACCATAACCCCGTATTCGGCCGTTTCGGCCGTCCTACGTCGCCTTCTTTCAGAAGTTTTATGGGGGCCGCCGAGCCAGATTCGGACGTTCGGTTACCGTAGAACGCAGGCAGAAGTGCGCAACCCATGACACTAGAACTACTGATGGTCGCGGCGGAGATGGCGACGGTACTGCAAAACGAAGCGATGTCCCCCGAGACCGCCGAGGCGCTCGCGGTCGGCTACGGTGGGGCGGCGGCGGCGATCGCCGTCGGTCTCGCGGCGCTCGGTGCGGGCTACGCGGAGCGCGGGATCGGGGCGGCGGCGGTCGGTGCGATCGCCGAGGACAGGGACATGTTCGTTCCCGGGATCGTCCTGACGGTGCTCCCGGAGACGCTCGTCATCTTCGCGATCGTCGTGATCTTCCTGGTCACGTAGACCGTTTCTCTCCACCAATGAGCCTGGACACGGTCGTTGAAGACATTCAAGAGGAAGCTCGCGC
>SKWB01000268.1 GCA_007129135.1 Halococcaceae archaeon
GACGCTCCCCTTCGGGAGGTCGCCGTCGCGGGCGAGCGCGAGCGTACCCGCGATCTGCTCCTCGGAGAGCGTCTCGACGGGCACGTCGTCACGACGGAGCTCCGTCAGCGTGGACTCGAGCGTCCCCGCGGCCAGCGTCGGATCGACCCCGTCGGCCACGACGCGTTCGAACAGCGGCATCCGCCTGCCGAAGGCGACCTGCTCGGCGAGGCCGGCGTCCAGTCCTAGCTCCCGCTCGTAGCGCTCGGCCCGCTCGGTGAGCGGTTCCGGGACCTCGATCGCGCTCGCGTCGGGCTCGACCGGGGGAACGTCCGTCTCGGGGTACATCCGCGCCGCACCGGGCAGCGGGCGGAGATATCTGGAGCTGCCGTCCTCGTTCGCGCCGCGCGTCTCCTCCGGAACCCCCTCGATCGCCGTTTCCGCACGGTCCCGGACGGCTTCGATCGCCTGCCGCGCGACCTCCTCCCCGTCCGCGACGATCGCCACCGCGTCGTCCGTTCCCGCCCCGACCGCCTCCCGAAGCGCGGCCACCTCGTCGTCGGTGACGCCGTACGCCGGCAGTTCGTCCGTGTGGAAGATCCCGCCCGCGCCGTGGCGTTTGGCGTGGTCGGAGAGCTCGGTCCCGAGACGGCGATTCGGTTGGATCTCCCTGCCGACGAGGCCCTCGAAGCCGGCGAGGCGGACGCCCATCACGGCTCCCTCCGACGAGAGCGCCCCCCGGACCACGCCGCTTTCGGTCCCCTCGAAGACCCCGCTCACGTCGACCGGGTCGTCGACGTTCGCCTGCCGTTCCCGGAGCTCCTCCGCGATCTCGAGCAGCCGACGCTGGCGGTGGACCTCGCCACGAACGAGCTCCTCGATCCCCGCGAGGTCCTGGACGCCTTTCACCTCGACGCGGGCGCCGTCGGCGACCGAGACGTTCACGTCCTGTCTGATCGTCCCGAGCCCGCGTTTGACCCTCCCGGTCGAGCGGAGGAGCATCCCGATCGTCTCGGCCGCCTCCCTCGCCTGCTCGGGCGAGCGGATGTCGGGGGCGGTGCCGATCTCCACGAGCGGGATCCCGAGCCGGTCGAGGCTGTAGACGACGCCCTCGTCGGTCTCCTCGATCCGGCCGGCGCTCTCCTCTTCGAGCAGCAGGTCTTCGATCCCGACCGGCCCGTCGCTCGTCTCGATCTCCCCGTCCATCGCGAGCAGCGCCGAGCGCTGGAAGCCCGAGGTGTTCGAGCCGTCGACGACGATCTTTCGCATCACGTGGAGCTGGTCGACCGGGCGCATCCCCATCGACAGCGCCGCCTCGAGCGCCGTCTCGAGCGCCTCAGCGTCGAGTTCACCCGGCGGCTCGTCGTCCTCCTCGACCAGGCAGGTGGTGTCGTAGGCGAGGTAGGTGAACCGCCGCTCGACGCGGCTCTCCTCTACTGCGGCGGCGTCGAGTTCGCCGAGTTCGCTTCGCGTCGGGTGGAGGTACCGGGAGAACCGACGCGTCGACTCCTCGGGCTCTCGCCGCTCGGTCGGACAGCCACAGAACAGCTTCGTCTCCGTGTCGAGCTGCTGGTGGATCTCGAGACCGGCGACGAGGCCCACCGCCTCGTAATCGTACTCCGGGACGCTCATTGGCGGCCCTCCGCGCGCGAGGGGTAAAAAACCGTCCAGTTCGCACGCGGACCGCCGTTCTCGCCGCGCGACGGTCGACCCCCGTAGCGGTCGTCCCCTCAGCCCTGGCGGATGCGGATGTCCTCGACGCGTACGAGGTCCTCGCCGATCCCCTCGCCGTCACACTCCTCGTCCGTGCAGTGGTAGTGCCAGCCGTCGCGGGTCGCGCCCCGCTCGCCGAAGCGGTTGCCACACTTCTTACAGAAGAGCTGGTCGGTCTCGCACTGGTCGAGATGGAGTTCGAGCGCGAGTTCCGTCGAGAAAGCCCGGTTGCACGTCCGACACGTATACATATCCCGACACACGCAGCCCCCACTGAAAAACGTATGGGTCGAAACCGCCGCGTGAGAGCTTCTCACGCGTGATATCGCGAATCGAGCGATCCCGACGCCGCCTATCGGTTTTCAGATATAATGATGATACGCACACATATTAATTCCTGAGGTGTGCTAGAGGGACTACCCGTCGCCGAGGATGCCGCGTTCGGTCATCTTCATCGGGTCGAGCACCTCGTCTGCCTCCTCCTCGGTGACGTAGCCCTTCTCGATGGCGACCTCGCGCACGGTCTTTCCTTCTTTGAGAGCCGTCTTCGCCGCGTCGGCGGCCCGCTCGTAGCCGATGTGGGGGTTGAGCGCCGTCGCGAGCGCCATCGACCCCTCGACCTGCTCGGCGCAGTAGGCCTCGTTCGCCTCCAGTTTCACGACGAACCGCTCGGCGAACGTCTCCGAGGCGTTCGCGATCAGTTTCGCCGACTCGAGGAAGTCGTGGGCGAGCACCGGCTTGTAGAGGTTCAGGTCGAGTTCGCCCCGGCTGGCTCCGGCGGCGATCGTCGCGTCGTTCCCGATGACCTGTTTGTGGACCTGGTTGACCGCTTCCGCGACGACCGGGTTGATCTTCCCGGGCATGATCGAACTGCCCGGCTGGTTCTCCGGCTGTTCGATCTCGCCGAGGCCGTTTCGAGGGCCCGAGGCGAGCAGGCGAAGGTCGTTCGCGATCTTGTTCAGCGAGCCGGCGACGGTCCGAAGCGCCCCGCTCGCCTCGGCCATCGCGTCGTGGGCCGCCTGCGCCTCGAAGTGGTCGTCCGCCTCGTAGCAGTCGATC
>SKWB01000107.1 GCA_007129135.1 Halococcaceae archaeon
ACGGCGAACGCCGCGAGGTGGTCGACCCGGTCGAACCGGACGACGAGCTCCTCCTCGGGGCTCTCCCGGGTGCTCCGGAGGACGAACGCCCCGTCCTCGACCGTCGGGTGGTGGGTACAGCCCGGCGGCTGCCAGTTCACCGGCTTCTGGCCCTCGTCCGTGTGGACCAGCACCGACCCGTCCGGCTTGCACATGAGGTGTCGGTCGCCCGGTTCGAGCACGCTCGACGCCCGCCCGTCGTACGCCACCGAGCAGCGACCGAAGACGGTGAGGAGGTCACCGCGGTCGATCGCCCGTTCGGCGGCGGCCAGCGCGTCCTCCGGGGTCGGGTCGGCGTGTGTCTCGATACGGGAGTCCCGTTCGCTCACGCCACCCCGTTCCGGCGGTTCGCACAAAGCCCCGTCGTTTCGCTACAGGAAGCGTACCTCCCGGCCATCGCGGAGCGCATCCACGCGCTCGTAGAGGCAGGCGAGCGCCTCGCGCTCGTCGATCGTCTCGTCGGCGAGCGCGCCGACGCCGTCGGTCAGTCCGTGCCACCAGCCCCGGAGGTACGCCTCGTCCGACCGGTCGGTCGGATCGTAGGAGACGAGGGCGGCGTCGTCGGCTCCGGTCCCGAGCGCCGCCCCGAACCAGAGCACGAGCGAGGAGTCGGCCGTTCCGTCCCGGGAGACCACCGAGAGCGCCTCGTGCCTGCCGGGGTCGACGTACTCGGTGAGCCGGTCGACCCGAACGCCGGTGGCGAGCGTGTGCCGATCGATCGGCGGACAGTCACCCGCTACCGCGCGCTCGAACGCGGCCGAGTGTTCGTGGGCGAGGATCGCGCCGCGGACTTCGGAGAGGTCGTAACGGCCGTCCTCGCGCTCGACCGCGACGACCGACCGGTGGCTCACCGCCGTGCCCCCGCGACCGCCCGGTTCTCGCTCGTGCCGATCACGTCCCCGCTGGCCCCTCCTTCGGATAAAAACCCTCGGTCAGTCGGCCCGTGCAGGCGAGAGCTCCTCTGGGACCGGTTCGCCGGTCTCGATCGACCGCGCGAGGAGTCGGCCGACGGCGGGTGCGATCGTGACGCCCAGCCCGCTCATCCCGGTCGCCACGTAGTAGCTCCCGACGTCGGTCTCGCCGACGAACGGCCGGCCGTCGGGCGTCACCGTTCTCACGCCGACCCACTCGTCGACGACGGGCGCACCGTCGAGCGCGGGGACGAACCGCGAGAGGTCGTCCACGTTCGCGCGGAATGGATCGCCGACCGATCCCGGGTCGTCCGGATCGACCGTCTCTCGCTGCTCGAACCCCGTCGCGTACCGGCCGACGTAGAGTCCCCTCCCGTGGCTCCGGAGGTAGCTCCCCCGCTCGAACAGCGTGAACGGCCTCGGCGGGTCCCTCGCTCGCAGGTCGAGTATCGGACCCCGGGTTCGCGCGAGCGGAAGCGAGAGGCCGACCATCGTGTCGATCCGATCAGCCCACGGCCCGGCGGCGTTCACGACGACTCCCGCGTCGATCGGCCCCGTCTCGGTCTCGACAGCCGCGACCGCCCCCTCCTCGACGCGCACGTCCGTGACCTCCGTGCCGGTGCGTATCTCACAGCCACGCTCGCGACAGCGGGCCGCGAACCAGGAGACGAGCTCCCCGGGATCGAAGTAGCCCTCGTCCGGGGTGTAGATCCCGCCCTCGATCCCCCGGGTCGCGATCCCGAACTCGGCCACTGACCCCGCGTCGAGGACCTCGGTCTCGATCCCCAGGTCGGTGAGCGTCACCGCTGCATCGGACAGCCTGCGGGCGAACGCGCCGGTCTCCGCGAGGTGGAGCGAGCCGATCCGCTCGTAGGGGAGGTCGCCCGCCTCGACCGCGGGGCCGTAGCGCTCCCACGCCATCCGACAGAGCCCGGCGTCGAACGCCGTCGGCGAGGGGTTCTGCCGGTGGAAGACGGCCATCGACGCCGCCGTCGTCCCCTCGCCCGTCTCGGCCCGCTCGACGACCGTCACCTCCCGGTCGGCGGCGAGCGCCTCCGCGACCGCGAGTCCGACCACGCCGCCACCGACGACCACGACCGGGTTCATGACGTTCGCTAGTTCGGTCGCGGGTTAAGCGTTCCCGAAGGGTTAGGTCACGGTGGACGATTGACTCCCCATGAACGGGACCGGCGGACCGCCGGGGATCGTCCTCGGCGGGACCGCATCCGGCGTCGGCAAGACGGTCGCGACCCTCTCGACTTTCCGCGCGCTCGCGAACGAGGGCTACGACGTCGGGCCGGCGAAGGCCGGCCCGGACTTCATCGACCCGAGCCACCACGAGTCGGTCTCGTCCCACCCCTCGCGCACGCTCGACCCGTGGCTCCAGGGCGAGGAGGGCCTGCGTCGGAACTACGCCCGTTGCGAGGGCGATATCTGTGTCGTCGAGGGGATGATGGGGCTCTACGACGGGAGCGTCGCCTCCACCGCGGACGTCGCCGCCGCGCTCTCCCTACCGGTGGTCCTCGTCGTCGACGCGAGTGCGGGGCTGCAGAGCGTCGCGGCGACCGCCCTCGGCTTCCGGGAGTACGCCGCGTACGTCGGTGTCGAGGTCGACGTCGCGGGCGTGATCGCCAGCCGTGCCCACGGCGGCAGGCACGCGGAGGGGATCCGCGAGGCGCTCCCCGACTCGCTCGACTGGTTCGGGCGGATCCCGCCGGACGACTCCCTCGAGATCCCCGAACGCCACCTCGGGCTCCACATGGGCGACGAGGCGCCGATCGACCGGGAGGCGCTCG
>SKWB01000216.1 GCA_007129135.1 Halococcaceae archaeon
AGTCGGCGGTGAACTGCGCGCCGACCTCGGCGTTCTCCTTGACGAACGACTTCGCCGACTCCGCGTTCACCCGTGCGGGCGAGAACACCTTCGCGTGGGGGTGTTCGCCGTCGCAGATCAGCCCCGAAAGGACATCGCCCGCCGCGACGCCGCCGGTCATCCCCCAGCCGCCGAAGCCGGTCGCGACGTACGCGTTCTCCCCGACGGGTCCGAGCCGGCCGACGTACGGCACGTCGTCGAACGGGCTGTAGTCCTGGGTCGACCAGCGGTACGCTACCTCCTCGACGTCGAACTGCTCGCGGGCGAACTCCTCGAGGCGGTCGTAGCGTTCCTTCGTCGAGCCGCCCTGCCCCGTCTCGTGGTTCTCGCCGCCGACGAGCACGAGCGGCTCGCCGTCGAAACGGTGGTGGCGGATCGACCGGTACGGATCGCTCGCGTCGTAGTAGATCCCCTCGGGGGGCTCGCCCGTGACACGCACGCCGACGACGTGCGAGCGCTTGGTCTTCATCCGCGCGAAGTAGCCCCCGCGGTCGAAGACGGGGAAGTGCGTCGCACAGACCACGCACCCGGCGGTGACGGTCCCGTTCTCGGTCTCGACTTCGCAGGGCTCGTCCACCTCGAGATCGGTCGCTCGCGTCCCCTCGAACACCTCGCCGCCGTCCGCGTCTACCCGCTCTGCCAGCCCGAGGACGTACTCGCGCGGGTGGAACTGCCCCTGGTCGGTGAAGCGAACCGCGCCGGCGGTCGCGTACGGGAGGTCGACCTCCTCGTCCTCGACGAACTCCGCGGGGAGGCCGAGTCGCTCGGCCGCCCGCGCCTCCTCGCGGAGCTGCTCACGGTCGTCCGCACCGTCCGCGTAGACGTACGCCGACGTGCGCTCGAACTCGGCACCGTACTCCTCACTGCGTTCTGCGACCTCCTCCAGCGCCGCCTCGTTCGCCGTCGCGTACTGGCGTGCCCGCACCTCCCCGACGGTCTCGAGCAGGTGGTCGTACTTCAGACCGTGCTGGGAGGTTACCTTCGCGGTGGTGTGACCCGTCACGGCCTCTCCCACCCGGTCGCGTTCGATCACCGCCACCTCCCGTCCCCTCTCGACGAGGTGGACCGCCGTCGACAGGCCCGCGATTCCCGCGCCGATCACCGCCACGTCGACCGTTCGATCGCCGTCGAGCGGCGGGTAGCTCGGTCCGTCGGTCGTCGCGAGCCAGGGTGATTCGTCGCGGGTACGTTCGTGGTCGTCCATGGGCGAACGACCGGGGCCAGTCGGCTCCCCGTTGCCCTTGCAGTCGCCGGCGCTACTCGCCGCGGAGTGCGTACGCGTGGTCGACCCGCGGATGATTCAACGCGGACGCGGTCACTCGTCCGACCACAGTTCGCCGTGGATTCGGTAGCCGTCGAACTCGCCGCGGGGGATCTCGCGCTCGATCTCCCCGCGCGTCTCGCGATCGATGCGGACGAGGTGACAGACCGGGTGGCCCGGGAGCGCGACGGGGTTCTCGAGGTAGCCCACGATCAGCCCCGAAAACGGAGCCGTGACGACGCGTTTTTCGAGCCCGAAGTGGTCCGTGATCGCGCAGATCGCCTCCCCTTCGGCGACGAGGGGGTACGGCCCCCAGACCATCTCGACGAGCCCGCCCGTGTCGGCCCGCAGCCAGCGCTTCTCGCCGTCGCCCGACGTGGCCTCGTACCACCCGGGCCAGCGAACGGGCCGGCCGGGGAGCAACTCGTACTCCGCGAGGACGCTGTCGACGCCCTCGATCGCCTCCTCGATCAACCTCGGCTGGAACCGGTGTGCTCGTCCCATCTCGACCGTGATCGTCGGGATCCCGTCCTCAGTCGCGGCCCGCCGTAGCGTCCCCCTCGAACCCGAACCGAAGAGGACGACGTTCGACCCGAAGGCGCGGGCGAGGCGCTCGACGACGGGGTCCTCGAGGTCGGCGCGAACGTGGAACATCGTCGTGCGGTTTCGCGTCGACGTGTGGAAGTCGATGCCGAGGTCGCAGTGACGGACGAAGCCGTCGTAGATCCGGCCGGCCATCCGCTGCGCGGTCGTCGAGCGCTCCCCGCCACGGAACGCGCGGTTGAGGTCCTGGTCGTAGATCGGGATGTAGCGCTGTTGGGCCTGATAGGCCGGCGGGTTGCAGACGTGCAAGCAGACGATCGTCCCGTGCAGCTCCTCGGGGCGGTAGCGCGTCGCGACCTCCTGGAGGACCTTGACGCCGTTGAGTTCGTCCCCGTGGATCGCCGCGGTCAGGAAGACCGTCGGTCCGTCGCGAGCGCCGTCGACGACCGTGACCGGTACCTCGACCGCGGTTCCGAAGTAATCCTCACCCACGGAAAACCGAACGTGGTACGTCCGGCCGGCTCCGGGATCGGCGTCGACGCCACCGGCTCCGAACGGCTCCGGGAGGTTCTCGAGGCTGTCCATGGCACCACCACTCGAGACGCGACGAAAACCCCTCGCGTCGTCGCGGTCGATTCGGCTCGACTGCTTCGTCGGTCCCAGGGCTCGGCCGTCCTCTGCACCGAAGGTCCGATCGCGGCTCAGTCGCCGCGAAGCGATTCCAGGTGGTCGATGCGCCGCTGGACGAGGTCCGGTTTGCCGATGTCGTGGCGTACGCGGACGCCGTCACCGGCGGCAGCGAGCGCACGCTCTGCGATCTCCTCGGCCTCGTCGATGGTCTCGCCCACGCCGACGACCGCGAACGACCGCGAGGTCGTCGTGTAGATCCCGTCCTCTCGTTCGTCGACGCTCGCGTAGAAGAGCAGCGCCTCGCCGACGCTCCCCTCGTCGACCTCGATCCGCGTCCCGCCCGCGGGGTCGGTCGGGTAGCCCTCGGGAACGGCGTACTTGCAGACGGTCGCTCGCGGCGAGAACGAGAGCTTCGGCAGCGGGTCGCCGTCGCGGGCGGCGGTGAGCACGTTGATGAACGGAGTGTTCAAGACGGGGAGGACGTTCATCGCCTCGGGGTCCCCGAAGCGGGCGTTGTACTCGATCACCCTCACGCCCTCGGCAGTGAGCATGAACTGACCGTAGAGGACGCCGGTGTACTCGGGAAGCGCCTCGACCGTCGCCTCGAGGATCGAGACCGCCTCCCGATACTCCTCGTCGGTCATAAACGGGAGCGCGAGCGAGGCGTCGCTGTAGCTCCCCATTCCGCCGGTGTTCGGCCCCTCGTCGCCCTCGTAGGCGCGTTTGTGGTCCTGAACGGCGGGGGTGACCCGCACGGAGCCGTTGGCGACGAACGCTTGGACGGTGAACTCCTCGCCGACGAGTCGCTCTTCGAGCACCACGCGGTCGTATCCGCTCTCTCTGAGGTACGCCTTCGCCTCTTCGCTGCTCACCTGATCGCCGATCACCTTCACGCCCTTGCCCCCAGTCAGGCCAGCCGGTTTCACCGCGAGGTCGCCGTCGTACCCGTCGATGTACGCACACGCCTCCTCCATCGACTCGAAGGTCTCGAACTCGGGACAGCCGGGGATCCCGTGTTCGCGCATGAACCGCCGTTGGTAGGCCTTGTCCGTCTCGATCCGCGCGGCATCCGCGCCCGGACCGAACGCGAAGACGCCAGCGTCGGTCAGGGCGTCGGCGACCCCCGCCGCCAACGGGGCTTCGGGGCCGACGACCGCGAGCGTGGCACCGACCTCCTCCGCGTAGGTGACGACCGCGTTCGGGTGGGTCTCGTCGAGCGTCTCGAAGCCCTCGCACAGACGGGCGATCCCCGGGTTCCGGTTGCTCGCGCAGGCGTAGAGCGTCGCGTCGTCGGCGAGCGTTCGTGCGATGGCGTGTTCGCGGCCCCCGCCGCCGACCAGAAGCACCGTCTCTGACATACCGAGAGAGGCCGTTCGCTCCCCATAACCGTTGCCTTCGGCTATCGGGATGGCCGTCCATCGCGGGAGTGACCTCCGTCGGTCTCGAGGTGGAGGTAGCTCCGTTTCAGGTGGTCGATGATGTAGTCGACCGTCCCCGGGTCGTAGCTCCAGAAGCCGTAGAACTCCCGCGGCTCGCGTTCTTCGGCGAGCAGTGCGCTCTTGTTCTCGTCGACGCCGCCGCCGTCGTAGGCGACGAACCAGCTCCGTTCGATCTCGTCGACCTCCTCCAGGTGGAGGGTAAAGGAGTCCTGTCGCGGCGGCTCCGTGTCGGGGCTCGCGTAGCCGTGGACGGTCAGACCCTCGCGCTCGCCGAGTCGTTCGTAGACGTCGAGGGTACGTTCGAGGATCGAGACGCGCTGGAAGCCGGAGTGGAGCTCGCCCCTCCCGATCCGCCAGGCCCGGTCCTCGATCTCCCGCGAGGCCGCGATCATCTGCCGCATCGAGTAGGAGGTGAAGACGGTCCCGTCGAGTTCGTCGAGGATCGGGCGGTAGCTCTCGGGGTCGAACGCCGGGGAGAACTCCTCGCCCTCGTCGAGCATCGTGTGGACAGTCGTACCGGTGACGAACTCGCCGTCTCGCTCGAGCACCGCGAACGCATCCGGGCCGCCCTCGGCCGTCCCCGACCGGACGACGATGTTGCGGTCGCGAAACCGCTCGCGCAGCGCCTCGACGGTCGCCTCGTCGGCGTTGAACACCGTGAGCGTCTGTTCGTGTGCTTCCACGCCGGCGATGAGCTCGAGAAGGGACATTCAGTAATCGACCCCTGGGAACGGCGAGGCTTATCACTTCCCCCGACAGGTCCCCGGCACCGGAGGCCTTTCGATGGCCGACGTGCTAAGGAGCTGGCTCACGTAGGTCGCCCATGACCATCTCCGAGCGAAACCGGCTCGACGAGGAGGCCAGTCCGTACCTGCTCCAGCACGCCGACAACCCGGTCAACTGGCAGCCCTGGGACGACGAGGCGCTGGCGCTCGCCCGGGAGCACGACGTCCCGATCTTCCTCTCGATCGGCTACGCCGCCTGCCACTGGTGTCACGTGATGGAAGACGAGAGCTTCGCGGACGAGGAGGTCGCCAGCGCGCTGAACGAGGGCTTCGTCCCGATCAAGGTCGACCGGGAAGAGCGGCCGGACGTCGACAGCCTCTACATGACGATCTGCCAGCTCGTCACCCAGCGCGGCGGCTGGCCGCTGTCGGCGTGGCTCACCCCCGACGGCCGACCGTTCTACGTGGGGACGTACTTCCCGAAGGAGCCCCGGCGGGGGATGCCGGGCTTCCTCGAACTGCTTCGGAAGCTCCGCGAGTCGTGGGAGACCGACCGCGAGGCTATCGAGGAACGCGCGGACCAGTGGGCGGCCGCGATCGAGGACGAGGTGGAGTCCGTTCCCGAGCCCGGGGAACGGCCCGGCTCCGAGACGCTCTCCGACGCCGCGGGCGCGGCCCTCCGCGCGTCCGACCGCGAGCACGGCGGGTTCGGCAAGGGTGGGCCGAAGTTCCCCCAGCCAGCACGCCTGCACCTCCTCGCGCGGGCGTACGATCGGACGGGGAGAGAGAGCTACCTCGCGGTCCTCCGGGAGGCGCTCGACGCCATGAGCGACCGTGGGCTCTACGACCACGTCGGCGGCGGGTTTCACCGCTACGCGACCGACCGGGAGTGGATCGTCCCCCACTTCGAGAAGATGCTCTACGACAACGCCGAGATCCCACGGGCGCTGCTCGCCGGCCACGCGTTCACCGGCGAGGAGCGCTACGCAAGAGTGGTCGAGGAGACGATCGAGTTCCTCGACCGCGAGCTCTCACACCCCGGTGGTGGCTTCTACAGCACGCTCGACGCACAGAGCCTCCCACCCGGCGCGGACGAGGACGCCCACCAGGAGGAGGGGGCGTTCTACGTCTGGACCCCCGGCGAGGTGGACGAGCTACTCTCGGAGGACGCCGACCTCGTCCGCGAGCGGTACGGGATCGTCGAGGGCGGGAACTTCGAGGGGAAGACGGTGCTCACGCTCTCGCGGAGCGTTTCGGGCCTCGCCGAAGAGTACGGGACCGGAGAAGAGAACGTCCGGGAACGGCTCGAGGGGGCGAGGGGACGACTGTTCGAGGCGCGCGAGGAACGGCCGCGACCCGCGCGGGACGAGAAGGTGCTCGCCGGCTGGAACGGCCTCGCGATCTCCATGCTCGCCGAAGCCGGTCTCGCGCTCGATCCAGGCCACGCAGAGCGGGCCGTCGAGGCCCTCTCGTTCTGTCGCGAGCGACTCTGGGACGCGGAGCGAAGGGAGCTCTCGCGCCGGTTCAAGGACGGTGACGTCCGGATCGACGGCTACCTCGACGACTACGCGTTCCTCGCGTGCGGGGCGTTCGACTGCTACCGGGCGACCGGCGGGCTCTCTCACCTCGCGTTCGCGCTCGACCTCGCACGGGTCATCGAGGAACGGTTCTGGGATGGCGGGGAGCGGACGATCTACTTCACCGGCGAGGGCGGCGAGAGCCTCGTCGCCCGGCCGCAGGAGCGTCACGACCGGTCGACGCCGTCGAGTCTCGGGGTTGCGGCCGACGTCCTGCTCTCGCTGTCGGCGTTCGCCCCGAACGAGGGGTTCGAGGAGGTAGTGGAAGGGGTGCTCTCGACGCAGGGATCGCGGATCAGGGCGAGCCCGCTCGAACACGCGACGCTCGCGCTCGTCGCCGACCGCTTCGAGAACGGCTCGCTCGAACTGACCGTCGCGGCCGAGGAGTTACCCAAGGACTGGCGCGAGCGGCTCGGTCGCGAGTACCTCCCGGACCTGCTACTCGCCCCGCGGCCACCGACCGAGGAGGGGCTCGCGGAGTGGCTTCAGGTGCTCGATCTCGAGGAAGCGCCGCCGGTCTGGGCGGGGCGGGGTGCGAGAGACGGGGAGCCGACCGTCTACGCCTGCCGGTCGTTCACCTGCTCGCCCCCGACACACGATATCGCGGAGGCGTTCGACTGGGCCGACGAGTTCGACGCCTGAGGGTCAGGCCGCCGCTTCGCGTTCCTCGATCCGGTCGGCGAGATAGACCGCGATCGGCACCGGCTCCTCCTCGACGAACCGGGCGAGCTCCTCGCCGTCGCGTTCGAGGACGACCGTCGGGATGTACTCGATCCCGTACTCCTCGACCTTCGGTCCCGTCTTCGAGCCGTCCTCTCGCTTCTCGACGGGGAGTTGCTCGATTCGGTCCTCCGGGATCCCCGCCGCGTCGAGCGCGGCCGCGAACTCGGGGAGCTGGCTTCGACAGTCCCCACACCAGTCGGCACCCCAGACCGTCACGGTGATCTCGTCGGCGAGCGCCGAGAGCGTCTCGACGGTCTCTCCGTGGGCGCTCGCGTCCCACGTCGGGGTCGGCCGCATCGTTTCGAGGGTCATGGCCTTCGTTGGTCCGCCGGCGGATTAAACGCGCCGCTCTCCGTTGGAAACTGCCGGTGTCCACCACGTGTTTATACCGTCGTGACCTAGCAGGGGTGATGAACGGAAGCGTGCTGGAGGCCATCGGCACGCCGCTGGTCCAGATCGACTCGCCGGAGGGCGCGACGATCGCCGCCAAACTCGAGTCGTTCAACCCCGGCGGCTCGGCGAAGGACCGTCCGGCACTCGCCATGATCGAGGCCGCGGAACGATCGGGTGCCCTCGAACCCGGCGGGAGCGTGGTCGAACCGACCAGCGGCAACACCGGCATCGGGCTCGCGGTCGTCTGTGCCGCCCGTGGCTACGACCTCACCATCGTGATGCCCGCCTCGAAGTCACCCGAGCGCCGGGAGCTGATGAGGGCCTACGGGGCGACGCTCGAGCTCGTCGAGGGCGAGATCTCGGAGGCGAGAGAGCGCGCGAGCGAGATCGCCGAGGAGACCGGCGCGCTCGAGATGGGCCAGTTCGAGAACCCGGCGAACGCCGAGGCCCACTACCGAACGACCGCCCCGGAGATCGTCTCGCAGGTCGACGGGCGGGAGATCGACGCGCTCGTCGCCACCGTCGGTACGGGCGGGACGCTCACCGGCACCGCCCGACGGCTGCTCGAGACGTTTCCCGAGATGGCGGTGGTGGCCATCGAACCCGAGGAGAACGCCGTGCTCTCGACGGGAGAAGCGGGAGAGGACGACTACCAGGGGATGGGGCCGGGCTTCGTGAGCGACCTGCTCGACGTCGAACTGATCGACTCGATCGAGACGGTCGCACTCCCGCGGGCCGAGGAGGAGTGTCGCCGTCTCGCCCGCACGGAGGGGATCCTCGTCGGGCAGTCGGGCGGCGCGGCGTCGGTCGCCGCCCGTCGGGTCGCAGAGCGTCTCGCCAGACCGGAACTCGAGTGTCCCGAGCCCCCGCAGATCGACCTGTTCGCGGAGGAGGCGGCGACCACTGACGGCGGCGACGAGGCCTACGACGACTGTCCGCTCGTCGTGACGGTCTTCCCCGACAGCGGCGAGCGCTACCTCTCGACCGGGCTGTTCGACTGAGGTGGGTGCGCCCGATCGGACCCCTCAGACCCCTCGCAGGAACTCCCTGACGAGCTCGGCGAACTCCTCTGGCCGCTCGCGCGGCGGCCAGTGACCCACGCCCTCCATGACCTCCAGTTCCGCATCGGGTGCGAGCGCCGCCGCCCTGATCGACGCCTCGACGGGAACGACCGGGTCCTCCACGCCGTGGACGAACAGCGTCGGGACCGAGAGCTCGCCCAACCGATCGGTGAACTCGGTGTTCAACCCGTTCCAACCGATCTCCGCGCGCTGGAACCGGTTGAACGCCCGGCCCGCATCCTCGCGTTTCGCCTCGCGCTCGATCTCCACGACCATCCCCGGGGTGACGACGTCCGGGTTCCCGACCATCCGTCGTACGCTCGCGCGGGTGAGCCGGCGGCTGTTCCTCAGGGCGCCGTAGGTGAGCCGCCTGAACAGCGGGAGGCGAACGACGGCGTAGCCGAGTTTCCCCCCCGGAACCTCGCTCGTCAGGCCGTAGGAGTCGACGGCGACCAGCCGATCGACCTTCTCCGGGTGTGCGAGGGCGTAGGAGATGGCGATCCCGCCGCCCATCGAGATGCCGACGAGGCTCGCGTGCGCGATGTTGAGCGCGTCCATGAAGCCAGAGAGGACGTCGGTGAAGTAGTCGATCGAGTAGGGCGCTTCGGGGTGGGCGCTCTCGCCGTAGCCGGGGAGGTCGGGCGCGAACACCTGGCACTCCCCCGCGAGCGCGGGGAGCGTCTCGCGCCAGGAGACGGCCGCCGAGTCGAGTCCGCCGCCGTGGAGCAGGATCACCGCCGGGCCGTCGTGGCCCGCGGTCAGGTAGTGGATCTCGGCCCCGTCCACGACCACCCGTCCGTCCTCGACCTCGCTCTCCGCTACGAGCGCCGTGGGCTGTGTGCTCATACCCGACCGTTCGAGACGAGGCTCCGTGAAGCTAGCCCCCGAACTCGGTTTCGTGGACCCGGACGACGAGGGTCGCTTCGACATCGCGCAGGTCGTACTCCGGGAGCGGGTCGCGTCGGGTGACGTACATCGGTTCGACGAGCGCCCCGTCGTCGACGCCGAAGATCGCCAGCCGCTCTTTCGACTCCTCTGGCTCGATCTCCTCGTCGCGCACCGCCCGCGCGAGCGTTCGCGAGAGCCACTCCTCGTCGCTCACGCTCGGCTCCTGGACCAGCGCGTGGTCGGCGAACCGGACGAGGTACCAGTTCAGGTCGTTACAGAGAGAGACCGCCGCGCCGAGGCTCACCGTCTCGACCGCGACCGTGTTCCGCCAGGGCGACGTGATCTCGTAGGACGCGAGCGCCTCGCGCGAGGTCTCCCTGCCCAGCAGCTCGATCTTCAGGTCGGCGTCGGGCGAGCCGACGAGGCAGACGGTCGTCACGGCTAGTCGGAAACGGCCGCCCGAAAAGTCGGTTTCGACTCTACCGCCCCGTGACCTCGATGCCCGAGACCGCCTCCTCGATCACCCCTTCGAGGTCGGGTTCGACCCGTTCGATGGCCTCGAGCGTCGCCTGTGTCTCCGGGTGGTCCGGGGCCATCCGGTTGCAGCCGGCGGGGATCGTCGCCTCGTCGTACGTACCGATCGCGCGCGCTTTCGCTTCGATCTCGTGTTTGTCGTACGCGAGCAGCGGCCGGTGAACGGGGAAGGAAACCGCGCGGTCGGTCACCGCGAGGTTCACCGCCGTCTGACTCGACTTCTGACCCAGCGCCTCCCCCGTGACGATCCCGCAGGCCGCTTCGTCCATCGCGATCCGTTCGGCGACCCGGAGCATGAACCGCCGGAGCACGAGCATCCGCTCCTCGCGGACCTCGCGCGCGATCAGGTCGGCCGCCTCGCCGCCCGGGACGATCCGTGGACGCATGTCGAAGCCCGCTGCGTAGCGGCCCAACCGTGCGATCGCCGCCTCGGCGCGCGCGACGTGGTCCGCCCCGCCGAACTCCCCGAGGTCGACGTAGAGCGGAACGACCGCACAGCCCCGACGCATCGCCGACCAGGCGGCGACGGGGGAGTCGATCCCCCCGCTCACGAGCGCGACGAGCCGTCCCTGCGATCCGAGCGGAAGTCCACCGGGGCCCTCACGGCGCTCGCAGGCGACGAACGCCTCCTCGGACCGGCACTCGACGTGGAAGGTCAGGTCGGGGTCCTCCAGATCGACCGTCGGTTCGAACCCGTCCGAGACCGCGTCCCACACCGCCTGCCCGCCCTCGCGCTCTA
>SKWB01000156.1 GCA_007129135.1 Halococcaceae archaeon
AGCCTCTCCATCCGACGCGAGGTGTTCGACGCCGTGGGGACCTTCGACGAACGGATCGTCTCGCAGGGCGACGGCGAGTTCGGAAAGCGCGTCGCGGAGGCCGGGTTCGTCCAGCAGTTCGAACCGGAGATCACGATGTACCACGCGGCGCGGACCGACCTCCGTGCCTGGCTGCGAAAGCAGGTCCGGATCGGCCGCGGCGCGATGCAGAAGCGAGCGTACTACCCCGAGCGAACGGAGGACGCCGAGCGCACACACCCGCTCCACCCACGGAAGTTCCTCCCGCCGAAGCCGTGGGACTTCTACCGGCGGCTCACCGCCTCGGCCGAACCCACCCCTCGCGAGGTGGCGGGCCTCTACGTGATCGATTACGCGAGCAAGCTCGCCCGAACGTGGGGTGGGATCGCCGAGTGGATCGACCAGTCACGCGAGGGCGAGTTACCGGGAAGGCGACCGTGATACGCGAGGCCGCGAAGCGAGGCCTCAGGGAACTCGGACGGACCGGCCTCTACCAGCGGCTCCCGGACAGCCACAACACCGTACTGGTCTACCACTCCGTCGGTGGTGGCGGCTACGACGACATCTCCCCCGACCGGTTCCGGAGGCAGTTGGAGTGGCTCACCGCGACCTACGACCTCGTCGACCTCCCCGACGTCCTGGAGCGAGGTGAGCGAAAGCGGGTCGCGCTCACGTTCGACGACGCGCTCCGGTCGTTTCACGGGACCGTCCGGCCGCTCCTCCGCGAGTTCTCGGTCCCTGCGACCGTCTTCGCCATCGGGGCCGCGGTCTCCGATCCACCAGGCATCGAGACGATCCGTGGAGAGCCGCTCATGACGGCCGAGCAGCTCCGAGCGGCCGCCGACGACCCGCTCGTGACGGTCGGCTCGCACACGGCGAACCACGTCGCGCTCTCCGGGATAACCGACGACACGGCGTTGCGCGAGGAGATCAACGGTGGGACCGAACGCATCGAAGCCGAGGTCGGGGTCTCCGTCGATCGGTTCAGCTACCCGTTCTACGAGTTCTCCGAGGAGGCGCGCGAGATCGTTTCGGAGCGCCACGGCTACGCCGTTCGCGGAGGGGGCTCCGAGTCACTCATCGACGCGACCACCGACCCGTACCTGCTCCCCCGGATAAACGGCGCAGCGCCGCTGTCGACGCTCAAGTTCACCGTCTCCGACGCGAAGAAACACCTCACCCGCCTCACGTAGCGTCCCGGTTCGGTGGCGAGTGTAACCACGAACCCGGCACGGTTTCTAAACTCGCGGCGACGCAGCGAACGCCCGCGAGCTGCTCGAGGCGATGGAGGTCCGCCTCGACAGCGAGGAGCGTGATCGAGGCGGGCGACCGGACGTAGCTCACGGGCGATCCGCGAACGAGAGCGAACGGACGACCGTCCGGATCGACGGCTTTAGGCCGACGAGTACCGCAGGGGCGGTCGTGAGAGGGACGGATACGCAACGGGACGGGCTACCGACGCTCTCGGTGGTCGTTCCCGTCTACAACGACCCGAGAGGGATCCGGACCACCCTCGAATCGGTCGCCAAGCAGACGTATCCTGCCGAGAGCTACGAGGTGCTGGCCGTCGACAACGGGAGCACCGACGGAACAGGCGAGGTGATCCGGGCGTTCGCCGGACTCTACGATCACGTCCACCTGGTGGTCGAAGACGAGCTACAGGGGTCCTACGCCGCCCGAAACGAGGGAGTCGAGAACGCGTGCGGATCGCTCGTCGCGTTCCTCGACGCCGACATGACCGTCGAGGAGGACTGGGCCGAGTCCGTCGTCGCCTCCCACGAGCGACACGGCTGGGACTACATGGGCGCTCCGGTCGAGACGTATATCGAGGGTGAGCGAACGATCGGAGCGGTCTACGACGACCTCCTCGGCGGGTTCCCGGTCGAACAGTACATGACTGAGAAAGGCTTCACCGTCACCGCCTCTCTCGCCGTCACACGCGAAGTGTTCGACGAGGTAGGGAGCTTCGACGAGCGCTACACCTCACAGGGCGACGGCGAGTTCGGTAAACGGGTTCGCGAGGCTGGCTTCGTCCAGCATTACGAGCCGGCGATCACGGTGTACCACCCGACGCGGACGGATCTCCGCGCCTGGCTGCGAAAGCAGGTCAGGATCGGACGCGGGGCGGCCCAGCACCGACGCTTTCACCCCGGATACTCCGACGACGGGTCGCTGATCGCTCTCGGGCGGTTCCTCCCACCGAACCCGGTTTCGTTCCACCGACGACTGGCCGACGCGACCGATCCGACCGCCCGTCGGCTCCTCACGCTCTACGGTGTGGACTACCTGAGCAAGCTCGCCCGGACCGCCGGCGCGATCGTCGAGTCGATCGATCTCCGTCGGTCCGAGCGGGCGTAGCGGGAGCTCTCCTTCCGCCCGACCGCCCACCTCGCGTCGGACCGGTCGTGCGCGCCGGTCGAGAACGGAGCCCAACAGTCAAACCGACGCCCTCGAAAGGACGACGTGAATGCGAGGAGACCGAGGGGTTCGGAGCGGTCACCCGTGCGGCGAGGGAGACCGATGACCGAGAACCCGCTGGTGAGCGTCGTGGTGCCGACGTACGACCGACCGGAGGTCGTGAGAGCGGTCGACTCCGTCCTCGAGCAGAGCTACGAGCCGATCGAACTGCTCGTCGTCGACGACTGCTCACCGACGCCGGCCGCGGACCTCCTCGGCAGCCGGACGGGTATCGATCGCGTCTCCTGTCTCCGTCACGAGACGAACCGCGGGGGGAACGCGGCGCGAAACACCGGGATCGAGGCGGCGACGGGGTCGTATCTCGCCTTCCTCGACGACGACGACGAGTGGGCACCCGAGAAGGTCGAGCGACAGGTCCGCGCGCTCCGGGCCTCCGGGGCCGGGTTCGCCTACTCCGGGGTCAGAAACGTCGACGGGGAGGGCCGGACCCTCGCTATCCGAAGCCGTCGGATCGAGGGGCAGGTGACCGAACGGCTGCTGTACGGGAACTTCATCGGGACGTTCTCCTGTGTGATGGTCCGAGCGGCGGCGATAGAACGGGTCGGCCTCCCGGACGAGCGACTGCCCTGCTGGCAGGACTGGGAGTTCTACCTCCGGCTCTCTCGGGTCTACGAGGCGAGCGCGGTTCCCGAACCGCTCGTGATCCGGCACAACGAACCGACGGGACAGATCAGTCGGGGGTTCGTCGAGAAACGCGAGGTCGCCTATCCGTTCCTCAGGGAGACGATCGAGCGGACCGCGGCCTCCGAGGGACGACTCGGCAGGCGAAAGGCGCTCGCCGCGCTCGACTACCAGCTCAGGTACGCCGCGCTCGCCAACGGGGCGTACGCCGACTCGCGTCGCTCGCTCCTGCGGTCGGTCAGACGTTACCCGTTCGAACCGGGGGTCTACCCCTACCTGCTCGCCGCGCTCGGAGGGCGTCGTGTCCACCCCGTCGCCAGACGGTACAAGCGCGCGCTGGTCGACCGGCTCTCCTGAACTGACCCCCTCTGTGCGGTGGCCCTCGGCACCGAGGGCCCCTATCGCGGGTCGGTGTGCCCTCTCGCCCGAGACGGAGCGCTACTGGCAGCGATATACGGCGATATATGTTTATGTAGCGCTCGATAGATAGTATACCAATGACCGACGACCGACGGGCGATCGTCCTCGCGGCCGGACAGGGTAAACGACTCCAGCCGCTCACCGACGATACGCCGAAGACGCTCCTTCCTGTCGGCAGCCAGCCGATCCTCGACCACATCCTCGACACCCTCGAGGCCGCCGGCTACGAGGAGGCCACCGTCGTGACGGGGTTCGAACGGGAGCAGATCGAGTCCCACTGTGCCTCCCGCGACGGGATGGGGATCGAGTTCGTCCACAACGCCGACTACGACACGACGAACAACATCTACTCGCTCTGGCTCGCGCGCGAGCACGCCGAGGGTGGGTTCACGCTCGTCAATGCTGACACGCTCTTTCCCGTGAGCAGCCTCCGCGCGCTGTGTGAAACGGAGGGAAGCGCGCTGCTGGTCGACACCGAGAAGGAACTGGACGACGAGGAGATGCAGGTCGCCATCGGTTCGGACGGGCTCGAGACGATCGGCAAGGACTTAGACGGCGAGGACAGGGAGACCGGCGTCTACCTCGAAGAGGGCGACGGCGAGTATATCGGCGTCTCCCGGTTCACCGCCGAGGACACGGAACTCCTCTTCGAGCATATCGAGGCGTTCGTCGAGGAGGGCGCGGTCACCGACTGGTACGAGGCGGCGTTCGACCGGCTCTTCTCCGAGCGCGAGATCGGCTACGTCGAGGTCGAAGAGACCTGGATGGAGATCGACACGCCCGAGGACCTCGAACGGGCACGGAGCCGATGGCCGCAGGCACGCGTCGAACAGCCGCTGTGATCCGGCGGGGCGTCCGGGGGCTCCTCTCGGTCGGCCTGTTCCTCTGCTCGCTCTTCAGCCCGCGGGACGACTCACTGTGGGTGTTCGGCTCGAACGGTGGCGACGCCTTCCGGGACAACGCGAAGTACCTCTACCTGCACACGGCCGACGAGCGCGAACACGTCAGGGCGGTCTGGCTCACGCGCGACGACGGGATCGCCGAACGGCTCCGATCCCGTGGCTACGAGGCGTACCACGTCGACTCGCCGAAGGGGATGTGGCTGAACCTCCGGGCGGGCACCGTCTTCGTCACGCACGGCATGCCGGACGTGAACCGGTGGTGTTCGGGCGGGGCGACGACGGTTCTGCTCTGGCACGGGATCGCGCTCAAGCGGATCGGCTGGGACGCCCCGAAGCTCCGACACCGGCGAGAGCGTCTGAAGCGGGTGGTGAAGGACGCCGTCTTCGACCGCTACGACTGGATCACGGTGCCGAGCGAGGCGATGGTCGGCCCCTTCGCCTCCGCGTTCCGGATCGAGGAGGACAGGGTGCTCGCGACGGGCTACCCGCGAAACGACGTCCCCGCGGGGACGTGGACCGGCGAGGACCCGACGCACGAGGGCGACCTCGAACGGCGCTACCGCGGCTACCGGGAGGAGGGACCGGTGATCCTCTACGTGCCGACGATCCACCGCGAGACGGGCGAGGACGTCGTCGACCACCTCGACTTCGACGCGTTCGATCGGTGGCTCGCCGAGCGGAACGCGCGCCTCCTGTTCAAACCGCACCCGGCCGAGCCGATCGATCTCGACGACGGCCTCTCCCGGATCGTCGAGGTCCCGAAAGAGGTCGACATCTACCCGCTGCTCGCGCAGGCCGACCTCCTGCTCACCGACTACTCCTCGGTCTACTTCGACTACCTCCACCTCGACCGACCGGTCGTCTTCTACCCGTTCGACTTCGAGGAGTACCGGGCAGAACGCGGGTTCTACCTCGACTACGGGGCGGTGACACCCGGCCCGGTCGCGACCGGGTTCGAGGAGCTCCTCGACCGTCTCGACGGCGTGCTCGAATCCGACGAGTACGCCGCGGAGCGCGCGGCGGTTCGCGAGGAGTTCCTGGAGACGGATCTCGGGAGCCGGTGTCGCGAGGTCGGCGACCGCTTCGATCCACGGGCCGGGCGACGGGACCGGAGAGAGGAGAACCCGGCGCGGTCGGTCTGATAGGGATCATCGTAGCCGACCGGATCTCTCGGACAGACACGCTCACCGGTGTCATCCGATTCGGGATCGACGAACTACGAGCTTCTACGATGATCGCTATGAGAGCCCGTCCGTCCCGCGGCCGACCGGCCAAACCTACTAACCGCTCGCTCGTCCTATGAACGGAGAGTGAGTTCGCTCCGTCACCGGCTTCGGCGGGTCTCCGGCCACCTCGTGAGCTTCGAGGTCGTCTTCGCGCTCTTTCTGTTCTCCGGCGTCTACAAGGCCTCGCCGCGTCTCGCGTGGGTGCCCGTCGACCTGACGGCGATCCTCGCGGTCGTGAGCCTCCTCCTCGCGGTCGGTCTCCTCGTAGGGGGACGGATAGAGCCCCGCGTCGGCCCGCTTGTTCTCGTGGGTCTGTTCGGCTGTTTCCTCGCCTACGCGCTCCTGACCGTCCTCTGGACGCCCAGCGAGCTCTACGTTCGGGAGAAGACGTTCAGGCTCGCGAGCGTCACGACGTTCTCGCTGCTCGGCTGTGCGCTCGTCGTGGCCCAGAACCGGGTGCGACTCCACCGGTTCCTCGCCGTCTCGCTCGCACTCGCGCTCGTGACGGCTGCGGCGACCATCTACCCCGTCGCACTCTACGGGCCCATCCCGGTCCGACCGTTCGGGACTACCTACCTGACGCCCGGCCGGATGATCGGCCTCGGAGCGGTCGTCGTCGCCTGGTACCTGCTGTTCGTCTCGCCCTCGCTCGCCCGATCGGCTCTCGCGGCCTCGTCGCTCTGTGTCCTTGGTGCAGGGCTCGCCCTGCTCGACGGACGGGGACCGCTCGCCGCGACCGTCCTCACGATCGGGCTGCTCGGGATCGCGGCGTTCCCGCTCGCCTCGCTCCACCGGAGGCCGACCCGTCTCGGTCCGGGACTCCTCGCGGGAGTCGGTGGCGTCGCCGTAGCCGTTCTCTACGCCGACTCGCTTCGCGTCGCGGAGAAGTTCCGCGAGACGGTCAGCGACGATCCCGACCCGGCGACGACCGGTCGGCTGGAGAACTGGGCGTTCGCCCTCGAGACCTGGCTCTCCGGGCGGACGCTCACCGGTCACGGCCTGGCGAGTTGGGGCCCGCTCAACGACGAGGTCGTCCGCTGGCCGCACAACGTCGTCCTCGAACTGCTCGTCGAACTCGGGGTCGTCGGACTGCTCCTGTTCGGTCTCCCTGTCCTCCTCGGCCTCGCCCTCGCCGTCTCGGGCTACCGGGAGACACGGGAGCCGGGCTGTGTGGTCGTGCTCGCGCTGTTCGTCTACACGTTCCTCAACGCGCAGGTGACCGGCGACCTGAACGAGAACCGCTTTCTCTTCGCCGCGATCGGGCTGCTCTGTTACGGCGCGTACGTCCGTCGCTCGGAGCCGGTGACCGTCGGCCGACTCGTCGATCGGAGCCGGCGGCTCCTCGGACGACTCACCGGTCGAGCGGGACGTCGCCCCTGAAGCCGTCGAGACGGGACCGGCTCTCCCGGCAGCTGGTTTCACCCCGTGAAATCCGTCCACATCGCAACAGCGTTCTATCCCGCAGGTACATGTCGAATCAGTCAGAACTGTGAGACGAAGTGTTCGAACCATGAGACCCACACGAAGCGACATACCGGACCCCGACAGTCGGATCGACCGCCGACACGTACTCCGCACGCTGGGCGTGCTGAGCGTCACGGCGATGGCCGGGTGTGCGGACGACGAGGGCGAACCGGCGGACGGTGACGACGACGCACCCGAAGCGGACGACGAGGGAGAGGCGGACGACGCGGCGGCCGACGACGAGGGGGACGGAGACGACGAGGACGACGCGGTGACCGATGAGGAGGACGACGACGAAGACACCGAAGAGGAGGACGACGACGATAGCGATACCAGCCGGTTCGAGGACGTGATAGCCTTCGCCGACTCCTACGCGTACGAGGGGGAGATGTCCGACGAGGGGACGGGCCAGGAGTTCCGGATGGAAGGTCGTGTCGCGGGCGGGGACTCCTACATGCGGATGGACGATCAGGAGGGGGTGATGGAGATCTACACCATCGAGGGAGAGACCTTCTTCGTCGAGGACGAAGAGCAGTGTTTCGCCATGCCCGGGGTCGACCCGGCCGAGGAGGAACCGGACGACGTCGACGTCGGAACCCACGAGGAGGAGGTCGGTGCGCACCCGGAACTGGAGGCGGTCGGCAGGGACGAGATCGACGGCGAGGAGGTGTACGTCTTCGAGCTAACGGCCGAAGAGGCGACGGCCCACGACGACGAGGTGACCTACTACGTGAGCGTCGAGACGGGCTACCTCCGTCGCGTCGAGACCGAGGATGGCGTCATCGACTTCCACTCGTGGGGGGAGATCGACTCGATCGAACCGCCCGAGATGGAGTGTATGGAGATGGACGGCGAGGTCGAGGACGACGACCTGCCGAGCCTCGGGCTCTGAGCGAAGGTCCACTGGAGGAGCGGGCGGTCCGTTTCACGGTGTCGAACCGACGCCCGACGGAGCGAACGGTCCGGGTGGAGAGAGCGAGCGACCGGTGAAAGGGATCGGACCGACCACAACGGTTCAGGCGGTCCCTGCGAACCCGACCCACCACCACGCGGCCGTCGTCGCGGCTGCGAGGACGACCATCGCGGCGACCGCGGGGAACGGCGATCGCTGGCGAGTCAGGACGACCCCACCCCAGACGAGCGCCGGGACCGGAACCAGGTGGACGAGGGCGACGACGTCCGGGAGGAGGCCACCGAGCCACAGCCCCACGGTGAGGAGGGCCACGCCGACCGCCAGTGCCCAGTAGGTCAGACGGAGCCGATCGGGCAACCAGCGGACCGCGAGCGTCCGTTTCCCGACGACTCCGTCCGCACGGCGATCCGGCCAGTGGGTCGCGAGGAGGTTACAGCCGACGACGAACGCGAACGGGAGGCTCACGAGCACGGTAGCGGGCGTCGGAGCACCGACGACGGCGACGCCGTACAGCGGGAGGGCGATCCCACCCAGCCCGACGTTGACGACCTCTCCGAACCCACGACGGACGAGGGCGAATGGGGGAAGCGAGTACGCGAGTCCGAGGAGCGTGATCGCCGCGAGGAGGGCGAGGGCGTCGCGAGCGAGGCCGAGACGGACGGTCACGAGGACGACGAGAACAGCGACGAGGAACGCAACGACGGTCGCCCACCGGAGGAACGAGGCGGGCAGACCGGTCCGGACGAGCGCACCGCTCCCGCCGGAGAAGGGAGTCGGGTCGGTCAGCGCGTCTGTCTCCCTGTCTGCGTACTCGTTCGCGTAGTGGACCGTGACCGTGACCGGAACGAGCGCGAGCGCGCCCCGGAGCACGGCTCGAGCGAGCTCCGTTCGATCCGCCGTCACCGCGGCTCCGGTCACCGGTGGGCCGGCGCTCGCGATGCCGACGCCGAGGAGGTAGACCAGCAGGACGAGCGCGAGTTGGCTCGGACGCGAGGCCGCCCAGAGCGCCCAGAGCCGTGGTCTGTGTTCCACGACGGACGAACCTCGACGCCGCCGGTCCGTGTCCCTCACGCCCGATCCGAGGGGGTCGGTAGGTGTAGCTCTGTCCGTCGACGATCGGCCGACGGAGCGGACGATAGCCTCTTGTCTCACCCACCCCACGGATCCGTCGATGAGCCGGGCTGCGGCGGAAGGCGGGTTCGAGCGGTTCCTCGACGCGACGGTCTCGGCGACGCGCGAGGAGTTCAGCGTCGGGCGGGCGCTCCGGGGCACCGGCTTCGGCGCCGGCGGGCTGCTCGTCGACCGGCTTCGCGAGAACGCCGACGGCCTCGAACGGCGGCTCCTCGAACCCGAACTCGCCCGCTACCGCGAGCGCGCGCTCGAGCAGTTCCGCGTCGTCCTCGACTACGCGGAGGGCGACGAGCCGATCGAGAGCTACCGTGCGGAGCTGCTCGCACACGACAGCTACGTCCAGTCGTTCAAGGAGGACCTCTCCCCGGAGCGCCGGGAGGCGGTGATCGGGATGATCCTCGATCGGAACCGGCGTCTGGGCGACGCGATAGCGCCGATCGTCTCCCGGCCGGAAGCGGAGTTCTGGGCGGCGACGACCGCCTGCTTCGACCGATCGGCCGCGATCGACCTCGTCGAGCGGGCGTTCCCGTTCACCGACCCGCTTCGCGACCACCGCGAGGCGTTCGTCTTCGAGACCGACCTGGATCCGAGCGAGCTGATCCGTGGGGCGGTCGGTCTCGGGCTCCCCTCGATGACGATCGAGTACACCGACGAGGCGGTCCGCGCCATGGTCCGTGCGGAACGACGGGTCGTCCACGAGACGAAAGACGAGGTGAGACGCCGGTACGGCGACCGCTGATCCCTCGAGGCCGGATCCCCGCCCCGAACGGCTCACGCCGGGGACCTGGTCGACCCCGCGTCCGATTCGTCGATCATCGACCGGTAGAACGACACGTGATACGTCCACGCGAGCGTGGCGGCGAGCGTCCCGAGCAGGAGACCGAGGGCGACCGAGAGCGCCAGCATCGGTTCGGAGACGACGGCGTAGCCCGTTCCGGCTTCGGCGTCGGGGAGTTCCACCGCGGTGAAGAACAACACCGTATCCGGGATCCGTGGGACGAACGTGAGCAGGAGGAAGATCACGCTGTAGCCGAGCACGCTGAGGAAGTTCGCCCTCACCAGTCCGGCGCTCTTCGAGAGCGAGCCGACCGCACCGGCGTCGGAGACGACGACTGCCGCGTAGAGGAACTGGAGGAAGACGAACACCAAGAAGACGACAAGCAGGCTCGCGAGAAACAGGCCGAGGAGCAACAGACCGGCACCGAGAGCGCCACCGTCGCCGAGGCTGAACAGGGCGACACCCCCGACGAGACCGACGACCATCGTGAGGACGAACATGCCGATGTAGACGGCGACGATCGTCACGACGAACAACAGGAACGCACCGAGCATCGAGAGGTAGTTCGATCGGGCCGCCGCGAGGAACCGGTCGAA
>SKWB01000016.1 GCA_007129135.1 Halococcaceae archaeon
GCCTGCCCGCAGATGCTCGTCTTCACGCCGGCCTCGCGACAGCGCTCGATCGTCCGGCCGATCAGCGTGAGCACCGCCGGGTGGAGCTCGTCGAAGCGGTCGGCGACCATCTCGTTGTTCCGGTCGACCGCGAGGGTGTACTGCGTGAGGTCGTTCGTCCCGAAGGAGGCGAAGTCGATGCCGGCCTCCGCCATCTCTTCGACGCCCAGCGCGCTCGCGGGCGTCTCGATCATCACGCCCCAGGTCCGCCGCTTCGGGTCGACGCCCGCCTCCGTCAGCATCTCCCGCGCCCGGATCACGTCCTCGGCGTCGTTCACGAGCGGGAACATGATCTCGACGTTGTCGTAGCCCATGTCGTAGAGCCGGCGGAACGCGGTGAGCTCGTGGGCGAACACATCGGGACGGTCGAGCGACCGGCGGATCCCCCTGTAGCCGAGCATCGGGTTGTGTTCGTGTGGTTCGTCGTCGCCACCCTCCATCGTCCGGAACTCGTCGGTCGGGGCGTCGAGGGTGCGCACGCGAACGGGTCGCGGGTAGAACTCGTCGGCCACGGTCCTGATCCCCTGGACGATCTCGTCGACGTAGGCCCGCTCGCCCTCGTCCGCGATGAACTTCGAGGGGGTCTTGCCGAGCGTGAGGATCATGTGTTCGATCCGGAGCAGGCCGACCCCGTCGGCACCCGTCGCGGCGGCGCGGGCGGCCGCCTGGGGGATCGAGACGTTCACCTTCACCTCCGTCGCCGTCATCGGCTTGACGGGGGTCTCCGGCCGCGCCGCCTCCACCGGGTCGGGCGACTCCTCGACCGGCGGCTCCTCGTCGGGACTGGCGGCCTCGACGCTCCCGCGCTCGCCGTCGATCCGGACGTACTGGCCGTCCTCGAGGCGCTTCGTCGCGTTCCCCGTCCCGACGACCGCGGGGACGCCGAGTTCACGCGAGACGATCGAGGCGTGGCTCGTCATCCCGCCCTCGTCGGTGACGATGCCCGCCGCCCGGCGCATCGCAGGCACCATGTCCGGCGTCGTCATCTCGGTCACGAGGATGTCGCCCTCCTCGACCTTGTCGAGCTGGTCGAGCTTCGAGACGATCTTCACCGCGCCCGAGACGACACCGGGGCTCGCCCCGAGGCCGTGGACGAGTTCGTCCTCCTCGCCCTCGTACTCGTCGTAGGCGATCGACTGGCTCCCGTCGCCGTCGGTGAGCCCCTTCATGCCGGAGCCGCTCTCTGCGTCCGGCGTCTCCTCGATCCCTCCCTTGGCGATCGTCGTGATCGGTCGGGACTGGAGCATGTAGAGCTCGCCGTCGACCATCGCCCACTCGACGTCCTGCGGCGTGCCGTAGTGCTCCTCGACGAGCTCGCCGATCTCGACGAGCTCGAGGAGTTCGTCGTCCGAGAGCACCCGCTCGTCGCGCTTCCCGTCGGGCACCTCGCGCTCGACCGTCTCGCCGGTCTCCTCGTCGCGGACGCACATCGTTCGCTTGGTCGAGACGGTCACCTCCTCGACCGTTCGGCTCTCGCGGTCGATCACGTAGTTGTCCGGGGAGACGGTCCCGGAGACGACCGCCTCGCCGAGCCCCCACGCCGCCTCGATGATCGAGACGGGGTCGCCGCTCGAGGGGTGGCTCGTGAAGAGCACGCCGCTCTTCTCGGCGTCGACCATCCGCTGGACGACGACCGCGATGTTCACCACCTCGGTGTCGAAGCCCTGCTGTTTCCGGTAGTAGATCGCCCGCTGGGTGAACAGCGACGCCCAGCACTCCTTCACCCGCTGGAGGAGGTCCTCGCGGGTGACGTTGAGGAACGTCTCCTGCTGGCCGGCGAAGCTCGCGTCGGGTAGGTCCTCCGCGGTGGCCGACGAGCGTACCGCGACGAACGGCCCGTCGCCGAACTCGTCGTAGGCGGCGAGGATCTCCTCACGGAGCGCCTCCGGTACCTCCGTCTCGAGGATCAGCGACTGCGCCCGCTCGGCCGCCGCCGAGAGCGTCGGGGAGTCCTCGACGTCGACCGAGACCGCCTCGTCGAGGTCGACGTCGATCCCCGCCTCCTCGACGAAGGTCCGGTAGGTCCCGGCGGTCACGACGAACGCGGGCGGCACCGGCAGCCCCGCGCCGGTGAGTTCACCGAGGGACGCGCCCTTCCCGCCCACCGTCTCGAGGTCTCCGGCTCCGATCTCCGCCAACCACTGTAGCGCCATTGTCGTATCGATGAGGTCACCGAGACCGAGCAAAAGGGTTGCGACAGCACGCGCGAACTTCGGAACGAACCACTCGCCGACGAGTGAATCGGTCGTCCCTACCCGGCGGTTACGGTCTACGTGGTCGAGGGTGTCGTACAGTTCGTCTCGTGCCGCGAGCTTGGTTCGGCCCGGATCTTCACCCTGTTTGTAGTTCGTGATGGCGACGATTACTCGGAGACACAGTCCGAGGAACGCCTAGACTTCTCGACGGCGATCGATCGAACACAGAGTTCACCCAGACGGCCGTATTTTGGAGTTCTCGAGTGACAGGGTGAGGCCCGTAGATCGACCTGTCGTAGCAGTGAAGAAAGCCTTGAACAGTTCTGGTGGATGATGGTCTCGTGTTCGCCCCGACGAGCGGGTGCGAACACGTCATACTCGCCGAGAAAGTCAAAGTCGAGATACTCGAAGAGCGGAAGTGTCTCGACCGCCACGAGATTACAGAACTCGTTTATTCTGGGCACGTCTTGCAGGGTTCGAGTGCTGCTCGACACGGCTTCTCAACCC
>SKWB01000240.1 GCA_007129135.1 Halococcaceae archaeon
AGAACCCCGTCTGGGGCGACGCCTACCTCGACATCACGACGCGCCAGGACGTCCAGATGCACTGGATCGAACTCGAGGACGTCCCCGAGATCTGGGAGCGCTACGGCGAGGTCGGGCTGACGACGATCCAGGGCTGTGGCGACTCCGCGCGGAACGTGCTCGGCTGTCCCGCGGCGGGGCTCTCCGAGCACGAGGCGTTCGACGCCCAGCCGGTCGTCGACGCCGTGAGCGACTTCTTCACCGGCAACCGCGAGTACGCGAACTTACCGAGGAAGTTCAAGCTGACGATCACCGGGTGTACGGAGGACTGCGCGCAGTCACAGATCAACGACGTCGGGCTCGTTCCCGCGGAGAAAGAGATCGACGGGCAGTCCCACTACGGCTTTCACGCCCGCGTCGGCGGTGGGCTCTCCGACGGCCCGCGGATGGCCTCCGAACTCGACGTCTTCGTCCGTCCGGAAGAGGCCGTCGAGTTCACCAGGGCGATCGCACAGACGTTCAAGGAGCTGGGCGAGCGGACCAACCGGGGGCTCTGCCGGATGCGCTACCTCGTCGAGCAGATGGGCCCAGACCGGTTCGAGGAGGCCGTCCGCGACCGCTGTACGGTCGAACTGCCCTCTCGGGGTACTGACCTCACCGAGGGGTACCGGGGCGATCACGTCGGCGTCCACGACCAGCGCGAGGAGCGGCTCCGGTACGTGGGATTCAACGTCGTCGCCGGGCGGATGGGCGGCGAGGAGTTCGTCGAGGCGGCGGCGGCCGCTCGAACGTACGGCACCGAGGAGACGACGGTCCGGCTCGCGACCGACCAGAACTTCCTGATCACGCACGTCCCCGAGGAGAATCTAGATACCTTGCTCGCCGAGCCGTTCGCCGCGGCGTACAGCCCCGATCCGGGGCCGTTCACCCGCGGGGCGGTCGGCTGTACGGGAAGCGAGTTCTGCAACTACGGGATCATCGAGACGAAGCGGCGGATCAGGCGGTGGGCCGAGCGACTCGACGAGGCGATCGACCTCCCGGAGGAGATCGACGTCGTGAGAGTGCACCTCTCGGGCTGTTCGGCCTCCTGCGCGCAGCCCCAGATCGCCGATGTCGGCCTCCGCGGGGAGACGGTGAAGGTGCTCGCCGGCGAGTCCGAGGCGCCGCGGTCACCGGAGGCGGGTCCCGAACGTGACGACATCGTCGAGGGGGTCGACCTCGGGCTCGGCGGCAGTCTCGGACTCGACAACGACTTTCTCGACTGGGTCGAGACGGCCGTTCCGGCCGACGCGGTCGTGCCCGCCCTCGAAGCGCTGTTCGGGGTCTACGCCGACGAACGGGGAGAAAACGAACGCTTCTACGAGTGGTGTCGCCGGGTCGAGAACGACCGGCTGCGGACGATCGCGCGCGGGGCGGACGCGAACGTCTCCGGGGGGGTCGCCCATGGGGACTGAGGGACGCGGCGACGGTCGGAGCGAGCGCGGCGAGGGAGGTGGAGCCGAGGCGCCGGCGGACGTCGCGCCGGAGCTCGTCGAGGAGAGCGAGAGAACGCGATCCGAACCGGTTCCGCACGTGCCCGACGCCGGGAGGTCGAGATCCGCCGCAACGGGTGGCGAAACCTGCGGCTCGGGGGGATGTACGTGTGGTGGGGGGTCAGACGCCCCCCGCGTCGCCACCGACGGGGCGGGCAGCGCGCCCGTGAACGTCGGCTCGGACGGATCGCTCGGCGAGATCGAGTTCACCCCGCCCGCGTCGGGCACCAGCCAGGACGTCGACGCGCCCGATGCGGATCCGACCGAGCGCGTCGGGGTTCCCGACGGGGTCGACCTCGACACGCCGACGCACGCGATCCGCTCGGAGATGAACGACATCGAGACGCCGGCGGAGAAGACCTGGTTCTTCGAGCTGGCGGAGGCGGTGATCGACGACGGCCGCTGTATCCAGTGTGGCACCTGCGTCGCCGCCTGTCCCTCCGACTCGATCGGGATCGGCGAGGACGACCTGCCCAAACTGGTGAAGATGTGCACCGGCTGCTCGCTCTGCTGGGACTTCTGTCCCCGCGGCGGGCTGCGCTACGAGCGACAGTGGAAGATCACCGGCGGCGAGGACAACGTGACGGGCGCGGGCGACCCGATCACCGAGTTCTCCGCGCGGACGCGAGAGGGCTGGCGCGAGGGCTCACAGGACGGCGGCGTCGTCACGGCGATCCTACTCCGGCTACTCGAGGAAGGCGAGATCGACGGCGCGCTGATCGCGACCGAGAGCGACGACGAACCCTGGAAGGCCGAGGCCTTCCTCGCGACGAGCGAGGACGAGCTGGTCGAGAATACCGGGACCATCTACAACCAGACGATGGCGCTCGGTCACCTCGACCTCTCCGAGCACGCCCACAAGCTCGACGTACCACTGGAAGAGGCGAGCCTCGCGCTCGTCGGCACGCCCTGTGAGATCGAGGGGATCCGCGCGCTCCAGGACTTCGAGTGGGAGTACGGCTCCCAGGAGGAGGGCGTCCGGGCGATCGAGTACACGATCGCGCTGATGTGTACGAAGAACTTCAACTACTACAAGCTCATCGGCGAACAGCTCGAGGAGAAGCGGGGGATCGGCACGGACGAGATCGGGAAGGTGGACGTCCTCCACGGGAAGGTGATGGTCGAAGATCACGACGGAGAGCTGCTCCTCGAAGAGGACGTCGAGCACTTCCACGACGCCGCGCTGAAGGGCTGTGACGAGTGTGCCGATTTCACCGGCTACTGTGC
>SKWB01000125.1 GCA_007129135.1 Halococcaceae archaeon
CACAGTCCACCTCCTTGTCAATCTGAAGTGACCGTATTTTTTGATTTCGGATCGGGGAAGTCGCCTGTATAACTCGAGTGATCACCGAATATCGAAATCCAGAAACTCGTTATATCATCTCTCTCTGCTGACCAAAGATATATTTGTATACCATACGACAACACTGAGGCTGTTAAATAAATTGAGAATGTAACGACACACTACCAGGTTAATACTGACTACCCTTCTCCATCCCCATCCAGTCGCTGCGAACACTCTCATAAGCGGCGAGTCAGCAACCCACGAGCGGTTCGAAGGAGACGAGACGCAGTCCGTGCAGCTGAGCGGAGCGAGGCGAGCGGAACGACCGCGGTTCGAATCCGGTCGGGGCTACTCTATCGCTCCTCTCGGAGGCACTCTCTCACGGCTCTGTGGCTCCCCGGGGTTAGGCTCACAACAGGAGCTTCGTATGGGCCTCGGCGTCCCACCGGCCACATGACTAGTCAGGACGAACGTTCAATGAGGTGAGACTCCTCCCTGTTATTGCGGAGTACCGAGCCTCCCCCACCACACGCCACCCCCACACCCGCTCGGTATTCCCACCGTCAGAGGCACTTCACTCCGGCTTTTAGAGGGACCGTACCGACTACTCCGAGTCGTCCGAGACGACGAGCAGCGATGCTCCCGGGTATTTCCGACTTCGGTACACGCCCGGTCCACCCGCCTACCGTCGGATCCGCGACGGCACGGGTAGGCCGAGAGATCGGCGCCGATTCGGACCGTCCGATCGGGTGCCTGGCGGGAGCGCGAGCGTACCGTCCGACCCACCGAGGGAGCGACGGTCAGTAGCCCAGATCGAGCGCCCAGTTCACGAGTATCAGAACGAAGACGAGCAGGAGCAAGCCGGTGAGCACGCCGAAGGAGACGGCCCAACCCGCGAGGTCGGCGAGCAGGCCGACGATGACGGGGCCGAGCGCGCCGATGACGAGGTAGACCGTTCGCACGAGCCCGAAGCCGGTGCTTCGTTCGGCCTCGGAGAGGTGGTCGATGAACCGGGGCTCGACCGCAGCGGCCCAGCTCAGCCCGACGCCCAGCAACACGACCGCCGCGGCGATGCCCAGCGGACCGGGTGCGGCGACGAACGCGACCATACCGACCGCGGCGGTGATCATGCAGCCCGCGGTCGCGGCCTCCCGGCCGTACCTGTCGGATGCGGCGCCGACGCCGACTTTCACGAGCCCCTGCACGACGAAGTACGCGGAGAAGACGACGCCCGCGAGCGTCGCCGACTGCCCGCGGTGTTCGATCAGGAAGGTGGGGAGGAAGGAGGCGATCGACTGCCAGACGAACGCCCCCACGAGCGCCATCAGGAGGGTGAAGAGGATCGGGGGGCGGCCGAGCAGCGCGAGCGCCGGGGCGAGTTCGAACCGGTCGCGCATCGGCTGGTCGGGCCGTCGCGGTTCGGTGGGCCTGATCTGCAGTGCGAACAGCGCGAAGACGGGCACGGCGACGAGCGCGCCGACAGCGACGGCGGGTCGCCAGCCGTACTGCGAACCGATCCACGCGGCGGCGATCGGAGCGAGCAGCCCCGCCGCGGGCGAGCCGATCGTGTGAACCCCGATCGCGAACCCGATGTCGTCGTGGGTCCGGGTGAGCAACGCCGTCCCGACCGTGTAGTGCAGGCCGGCGACGCCCCCGAGCAGCGCGGCGAAGACGACGAACGCGGCGAACACCGGCGAGAGCGCGAGCAGCAGGCTCGTCACGGCGGTCCCACCGACGGCGACGAGGATCACGAACCGCTCGCCGTAGCGGTCGCCGAGCACTCCGCTGGGAAACTGCGAGAGGGCGTAGGCGAGCCACATGCCCGAGAGGGCGATCCCGATGACCGTGTTCGAGACCTCGAACTCGGCGGTGATCGCCGGGACGACGGGGCTGATCGCGAGCCGTGCGACCATCGTCGCGAAGAAGGCTACGGTACAGAGCGCGAGGACGGTGTGTCGGTAAGCCCAGACCATCGGATAGGGTGTCACCTCCGAGCACTCGCGGCGGAGGGATGAGCGTGTGGATAGGGGCAGGCCGAGCGCGCGGCGTGGCGCCGAGCCAACCCTTATCACCGCTCCGGCGCTCGGGTGAGCTATGACGGATATCTTCGTCGGACGCCTGATGTCCTCGCCGGTCGAGACGGTCTCGCCGGAATCCTCCGCACAGGACGCCGCGAGAACGATGGTCGAGCGCGGGATCGGATCGATGATCGTCACGGACGAGAGCCGCCACGCGGTCGGGATCCTCACGGCGACCGACCTGGTTCGCCTCGGGGCCGATGGGGTCTCCGCGAGCGACGTGCCCGTCAGCGAATACATGAGCACCGAACTGGTGACGACGACGGCGAACGCCCCGATCGAGGAGGCAGCCGACATGATGATCGAGGAGGGCTTTCACCACCTCCCGGTCGTCGACGAGACCGAGGGCGTCATCGGCATCGTCACGACCACCGATCTGACCGCGTACCTCTCGCGGGCGGAGACGCCCAGTCCGCCGTAGCACCGCTATCTCGCTATCGGCAGCCGCAGTGTCGATCTACGGCTTCGGGAGATGGGCCGTTGCCGAAATATATTTAATACTATATTTATATACGATAAGGATAGCATGCGTGGTGATGGACCGACGTTCGGACACGGTACCGCGACGGACCGTGCTTAGGCTTGGTGGTGCAGCAGCGATCGGAACGTACACGCTCCCGGTCGCCGCTGCGGAAGA
>SKWB01000131.1 GCA_007129135.1 Halococcaceae archaeon
AAGACCCTCTCGGACTTCATCAGCCTCGCCGGCGGTTCCGAGGTCGTCGAGGTGACCGTCCGGACGAACGCGCCGCTGGCGGGCGTCAGGCTGGAAGAGGCCGGCTCCTCCGGCTTTCTGGACGAGGAGACGCTCGTCATCGCGATCGAACGCGACGACACCGTACTGACCCCCCGGGGAGAGACCGAGATCCTGCCCGACGACATCGTGACGGTGTTCTCGCGAGGCGGGGTGAGAGACGAGACGATCGAGGCGTTCCTCGACGAGGACCGGTAATCTCCGGCAGCTTACGGTTCCGAACGAAGAACGAGCCCTTCGCTCCCGGATCAGCAATCCAGATAGAGTTATGTTGGTCGAGCAGAAACGCGTCGGTCGAGAGTGATCGACGTGAGTACCGATCGGCGTTCACGCTGGCGGGTGGAGGGCGGTCTCGAGCGGGTCCTCGTCCCGATCGCGAACGACCCCGACCCGGTAGCGACTCCTCCCTCGCCCGTTCGCCAGTGTAGTGTGCATCGACCGGTCGGGCTGACCGAGGGAGGGAGGGTCCGCTCCCGTCATTGCCGACGGGCGGACGAAAACGCGATCCGCAGTCAGACACCCCATGTCCGAAACTGAGACCTCTACCTGCCCGAACCAGGACTGTCCCGTCGGGATCAGCGCACGCCTCGGCGACGCGAGCACCGACCAGCTCGTCCTCATCTGCGATCGGGGCCACATCACCACCGTCGACGCCGACGAGGTGGAGGGGGACGTCGTCTCGTCGTGCTGATCGACGCTCGCCCGCTCGTCCGGCGAGGTGACGGTCCACCCCGAGACCGAACGTGAAGGGACGTCGAACACGGATCGGTCCCCGGTCGGATCGACACCACCCATGAGGGACGACGAACTCACGACGGAGCTCGGATCGCTCGCCGCAATCGACCGAGGGCGGTTCGGTCCGTGACCCCAAGGGCCGAAAGGGAAAAACACCCGGTACACGTTCGTTCGAGGATGAAGACGGTCGCCGCTCTGAGACACCTATGACCACCAACGTCGAGTGGAAGATCAGCGTCTCCCTCCTGGGAACCGTTCTCACCTGGCTCAGCGTGCCGCTCCTGATCCCGCTGCTCACCGCGCTCGTCTACGGCGAGAGCCCGATCCCGTTCGTCGTTACGATCGTCGTCTGTCTCGTCGTCGGGGTCGTCCTCGAATCGCTGACCGACAGACGCGACGGCTTCGGCCCGCGAGAGGCGTTCCTGATGGTGGCGATCACCTGGTTCTCGGTACCGCTGGTCGGCTCGCTCCCGTTTCTCGTCGCCGGTGAGGGATCGATCGCGGGTCCGGTGAACGCGCTGTTCGAGGCGATGAGCGGCATCACGACGACCGGCGCGACCGTGCTGGTCGACTTCGATGACCACTCCAGATCGGTCCTCATGTGGCGGCAGGTGCTCCAGTGGCTCGGCGGTCTCGGCATCCTCGTGCTCGCGACGATGATCCTCTCCGAACTCGGCGTCGGTGGCGCACAGCTGATGGAAAGCGAGACCCAGACGCGCGACGTCAACCGGCTGAAACCGCGGATCTCCCAGACCGCGCGGATCCTCGGCGGGCTCTACCTCGGGCTCACGCTCGCGAACATGGTAGCGCTCTACGCACTGCACCTCCTCGGGTTGGCCCCCAACATGGGTCTCTACAACGCGGTCGCCCACCCGTTCACGACCGTCGCGACCGCCGGGTTCTCGCCCGAACCGCTGAGCCTCGCGGCCTTCTCGCCGGCGGTCCAGTGGGTTACCGTCTTCTTCATGATCGTCGGGGCGACGAACTTCGTGCTGATCTACTTCGCGCTCAAGGGAAGCTGGGAACGGCTGCTCGCCAGCGAGGAGTTCCGCTTTTACCTCGGGACGCTCGCCTTCTTCAGCACGGTGACGGCGCTGTTGCTCGTCACGGACGCCGAGTACACCGAGGGGATCGAGCCCACGATCAGACACTCGGTGTTCAACGTCGTCTCGATCGTCACCACGACGGGCTACGCCAACTTCGACTTCGACACCTGGACCGAGGGCGCGAAACACATGCTCTTTCTCTGTATGTTCCTGGGCGGGATGGCCGGCAGCACCACCTGCTCGATCAAGGCACTCCGGTGGCTCGTCGTGCTGAAGGGCTTTCGGCGCGACCTGTTCACCGCGATCCACCCCGAGGCGATCCGTCCGGTGAGAATGGGCGGGGGCGTGATCGACGAGGAGACGATCCGGGACATCTACGCCTTCGCACTGATCAACGTCGTGATCTTCTTCCTCGCGACGATCGTCGTCGTCACGGACGCCGCGCGCGTCGGCCTCGCGGTCGACGAGTTCGAGGCGATGGGCGCCGCTGCCGCGACCTTCCTCAACATCGGCCCGGCGTTCGGCATCGCCGGCCCCTTCGGCACCTACGAGGTGTTCCCGACGGGGACGAAGGTCACCATGATCTTCCTGATGTGGATCGGCCGGATCGAGGTGATCCCGGTGCTCGTGCTCTTCACGCGGGCGTTCTGGAAGTCGTGAGGTGGGTCGGACACCGTGACTCGTTCACGTCGAGAGCGCGATCCGGTTCGGAACCCTCATAACTTCGAGCGGTCAACCCCGGCCGAGAGACACCATTCGTGCCCACCTTCTCGGTTCTCGAACTAGCACGGGGCCTCTGGAGCGACGGGCGCGGACCGATACTCACGGCCATCGCCGCCGGATGGTTCCTCTCGATCG
>SKWB01000053.1 GCA_007129135.1 Halococcaceae archaeon
GCGTGTTCTTCGGGCGATCTCTCCGCGAGTTCGTCCTCGACCATCCGGACGTTCTCGAGGAGGAGCGCCTCTCCAGCCTCCAGTTCGCGGATCGCCTCGAGCGCCGCCTCGCCGTGCGTGTCGGACACGTAACCGACATCGCTACCGACGTGCTCCGCGAGGATCGTCGCGTGTTGCTCCAGCGGGACGAACGTGTCGCGGCCCGGTCGGCCCTGGTGGGCGAGGATCGCGACCCTGTGCTCCGCCGCGAGCAGTTCCGAGACCGTCTCGGCGTGCCGCGAGAACCGGCGGGTGTCCTGCACCTCGCCCCCCTCCACGGGGGAGTTGAGGTCGAGACGGACGAGCACGCGCTGGCCGGGTTCGAGGTCGTCGAGGGTCCTGAACATGGCTCTCGAGACGACCGAGAGCGGTATAAGCGGCGGTGGTTCGTGGCTGGACACCCAGCTCAGCAGAGACAGAACGTCGGCCCCGCCAGTCCCTCGTAGAGGCCCTCCGAGAGGTACTTCAGGCCGGTGTCGCAGGCGATCGTGACGACCTGCTCGCCCGGGTCGCGCTCGGCTGCGACGCGCCTGGCGGCCGCGAGGTTCATCCCGGTGCTGGTCCCCGCGAGCAGGCCCTCACGGGCGGCGAGTTCGCCCGCCCAGTGCGAGCCCTCGGAGGCGGGCACGGTCACGACCCGGTCGTAGTGAGCCGAATCGAGCAGCGGGGGCGAGCCGACGATGGCGGTGCCCTGGACGTCGTGGCTCCCGGTCGTCCCCGTCGAGATCACCGGCGACTCCTCGGGTTCGACGAGCGTCACGGTCACGTCGCGGTCGGCTCGCAGCGCCCGCGCGGTCCCCATGGCACAGCCGGCGGTGCCGACGGTCATCACGAACTCGCTCACCTCCGGGCGGGCCTCGAGGATCTCCCGGCCGAGCGCCTCGTAGCCCGCGAGCTGGTCGGGGTTCCCGAACTGGTCGGTGAAGTAGGCGCCGCGTTCGGATTCGATCTCCCTCGCCCGGTCGCGGAGGTCGTCGAAGAGGCCGTCGTAGGGCTCGCCACCGGGCGTCTCGATCAGGTGGAGTTCGGCACCGAGCGCGCGCATCGAGGCGATCTTCTCCTCGGCGACGCAGTCGGCGGTCACCACCGAAAAGGGGTGGCCAAGGACGGAGCAGACCAGCGCGAGGCTCGACCCCGTCGACCCGCCGGTGAACTCGACGACCGGGTGGCTAGGTTCGAGATCGCCGCGTCGACGCGCCTCCGCGACCATCGCGAGCGCCATCCGGTCCTTGACGCTGCCGGTCGGGTTCGCACCCTCCCACTTCGCGTGGATCGTCGCGCCGCCGTCGGGCGAGAGCGCGGGGAGGTCGATCATCGGGGTGTCGCCGATCGCACGGAGCGCGCCGTGCGCCGCCTCGTCGGTCATACCCCGCCCGTCTCGGTCGGTGCAGTAATGCGTGTCGGAAACGCGGCTCAGGCGGTCGCCTCGACGCGATCCGTCCGGCCGACCGCGTACCGTGCGAGGTCGAGCATCCGGTTGGAGAAGCCGTACTCGTTGTCGTACCAGGCGAGCACCTTCACCTGTCCCCCCTCGACCGCCATCGTCGAGCCGCCGTCGACGTACGAGGAGTACGGAAGCCCGAGGATGTCCCGGGAGACGATCTCGTCTTCGGTGTAGCCGAGGACCCCCTCCATCTCCCCGCTCGCCGCCTCGCTGAGCGCGTCGTTGACGGCCTCGATCCCCGCATCCGCCTCCAGGTCGACGACGAGGTCGGTGATCGAGCCGTTCGGGACCGGCACGCGCATCGCCATCCCGTCGAGTTTGCCCTCGAGTTCTGGCAGCACCTCGGTCGTCGCCTGCGCCGCCCCGGTCGAGGTCGGGATGATGTTCTCGGCCGCCGCCCGACCCCGGCGGGTCTTGCCCGCGGGGCCGTCGACCAGCGCTTGGGTCCCGGTGTAGGCGTGGACGGTCGTGAGCAGCCCCGACCGGATCCCGAAGGCGTCGTTCAGCACCTTCGCGACCGGCGCGACGCTGTTGGTCGTACAGGAGGCGTTCGAGAGGACGTCCTCGTCGTCGTACTCGTCCTGGTTGACGCCGTAGACGATCGTCTTCACCGGCGTCTCGCCCTTCGGCGGCGCGGAGATGATCGCCTTCTCCGCGCCGGCTTCGAGGTGTGCCGCGGCGTCCTCGTAGGTCCGGAAGATCCCGGTCGCCTCGAGCGCGACGTCCACCTCCAGCTCGCCCCAGGGGAGGTCCGCGGGTTCACGTTCGCCGAACAGCGGGACCTCCATCCCCCCGGTGACGAGGTGGCCGTCTTCGAGCGAGAGGTCGTCGAGTCGGCCCATCACGGTGTCGTACTTCGCGAGGTAAGCCATGTCCTCCTCGTCCATGATGTCGTTGATCCCCGCCAGCTCGATCTCCGGCCTGGCGGCGGCCGCCCGGAGGAGGTTACGCCCGATACGGCCGAACCCGTTCAGACCGACGCGCAGCGGCTCGCCCTGGAAGTCATCACTCATATGCGAGTGTACTTCGAGCAGGTGCAAGTAGCTTACGTCGTCGTTTCGGGGTGTTTTGGCCCCACTTAACGCGATTACGTCACCGATAAGCCGGTCGGGGGGTTATTTTCCGGTGTGCGTTACTCGACGCCGAGTTAATTTCCTAACCTTTAACCCGCAAATATTATTCCCTCGGATCGTCGATTCCTCTCCATGGTCACAGTCGGCATCAACGGA
>SKWB01000377.1 GCA_007129135.1 Halococcaceae archaeon
GGCGATGTTCTACCTCGGAAGCTGGGACGTCGCCGGCCCGCTCGGCTTCGTCAACTCCGACCTCGTCTACCTCGTCGTCTTCCTCGCCATCGGTGCCTTCGGCGCCGGCCGGATCCTCGGCTTCGACCGCTACATCGAGCGGATCGACGTCGGCGGGGAAGCACTGGTCGAGCGCTACCCCAAGACCAAGTACCTGCTGGGCTGAACACCCCTCTTTCTCCGACGTTCGACTCCGGACGACCGCCCGAAGGGACATACTTTTGCGACGCGCGAGCGCCTCTCGCGTATGAGAGTCGACATCGGCAACGCGCTCGCGGCGGAGGCGACGCCCGGGATCCCCCGCGACGCACTCGACACGCTCGACGAGCGCGTCGCAGCCGCCCACGAGCGGATCGAACGCGGGATCGAGGCGCGCGAACACGGCTACGCGGCGCTCGCGCTCCCCGAGACGGTCGATACGGACGAGATCCGCGCAGCGGTCGAGCCGCTCTCGGACTGTGAGACGCTCGTGACCGTCGGGATCGGCGGCAGCGCGCTCGGCGCGGCCACGCTCTGTGACGCGCTCTCGCCCGAGTTCGACTCGGTGGTACTCGACAACGTCGACCCGGACGAAACGTCGAGAGTCCTCTCCGAACTCGACGTCGAGCGCACCGCGATGCACGTCGTCTCCCGGTCCGGAACCACCGCGGAGACGCTCGCTACCTTCCTCGTCCTCCGGGAGGCGTTCGAACGCGCGGGCGTGGACTGGACCGACCGGACGCTCGTCACGACGGGCGAGGAGGGCAACCTGCGAGCGCTCGCCGACCAGCACGGCCTGCCGGTGCTCGACGTCCCGTCCGGCGTCCCGGGCCGCTTTTCGGTGCTCTCGTCGGTCGCGCTCCCCGCTGCCGCGATGGCCGGTGCCGACCTCGAGGCGCTGGTCGCGGGTGCTCGCTCGGAGTCCGAGACGCTCTCCGACTCGCTGTTTTCCTGTCCGGCGTACGCCTACGGCGCGACCAGCTACGCGCTCGCGCTGCGTGGCTGGCGGGTGAACGCGATGTGTCCGTACGCCGAATCGCTGGAGACGTTCGCCGAGTGGTTCGCACAGCTCTGGGCGGAGAGCCTCGGGAAGGACGGGCTAGGCCAGCTCCCGACCCGGGCGGTCGGCGCGACCGACCAGCATTCACAGCTCCAGTACTGGCGGGCGGGACCGCGCGACACGATGGTCACCCTCGTTCGGCCCGACGAGCGCGCTTCGTGTCCGATCCCCGAGACCGACCTGGAGGGGATCGGCTACCTCGGCGGGACGGACCTCGGAACGCTCCTCGATACGGAGTTCGACGCGACGGAGGCGAGTCTCGCCGCCGCCGGCCGGCCGACGGTGCGGGTGGAGATCGACCGGGTGGACGAACGTGCCCTCGGCGAACTGCTCTACGGGATGGAGGCGGCCTGCGTGCTCGCGGGTGAGCTGTTCGACGTCGAGACGTTCACACAGCCCGCAGTCGAGTGGGGAAAGCGCGCCGCAGGCGGTCTGCTCGGCGGCGAGGAGACGACCGAGGCCGCGCGGGTCGGCGAGAAGACCCGGCTCGTCGTGGAGTGATAGGGATCGTCGTAGAAGCTCACAGTTCCTCGATCCCGAATCGAATGACGCCGGTGAGCGTGTCTGCCCGAGGGGTTCGGTCGGCTACGACGGTCCCTATGAGTGTGACGGCCGTCTGCCATACGGTTAAGCCCTCGCGGGTCGAACGGTATGTAATGACGAAGCGGTACCGTCTCGTCTGCGAGGACGATGTCGCAGGGCGGGTGGGGACGCTCGCGAAGCGATACGGTCTCACCGAGAGCGAGGTGCTCAGCCAGCTCGTCGAGATCGGCCTGGAGAGCTGTGAGGAGCCACAGCAGAGGGCGGACTAGGGCGCGCTCGCGAGCAGGTCGAGGTTGTGCGCGAGGAAGACGAGTTCCCCCCGGTCGATCTGCGAGCGACGCGTCCCGACCCACTGCTCGGCCTCGGGTTCGAGGTCGGCCGCGACGAGTTCGCGCCGGACGAACTCGGTGAGGTGGACGAGGAAGTACGCCTCGTCGGCCGAATAGGGGGGGAAGACGACCCAGTCGGAGCCCGCGGCCGCGAGGACCTCCGTTTCCGAACCCGCGAGCCTGGAGAGCAACCGCCTTCCGGTCTCACTGTGGCCGGCCCGGTCGTCCATGCTCGCGTGGTACCGTCCCAGTACTCGCTCGTCGAGCGGGTGTGCGGGTTCGAACGCGGTCAGCCCGTCGAACGTGATCGGGGCGTAGAGCAGCCCGCCCGACCGGAGCGCGGAGAGACAGGCGGAGAGCGCCCGTTCGAGGTCGAGCAGGTCGAACACCGCCTGTCCCACGAGCAGATCCGCCTCGGTCACACCGTCGAGGAACGGGCGGGCGTCGTCGACGACGAAACGGACGGAGAACGAACGCTCGCCCGTCTCGATCTCGATGACGCCGTCCGTCGGATCGACCGCGTGGCCGGCACGCTCCGCCCACCCGACGACGTGCTCGTGCGCTCGTGAGACCGTCTCCGGGCGGCGGTCGACCCCGACGTACTCCACCGCCGACCCCGTTGGAAAGAGCCCCCAGTCCACGAACCGCGTGAACCCGGTCCCGACGCCACAGCCGATCTCGATCGCGGAGAGGGACTCGCCTCCGGCCAGTTCCTCGCGGAGCCGATCGAAGACCGCGCGGTCGATCGCTCGATCGTCGAC
>SKWB01000298.1 GCA_007129135.1 Halococcaceae archaeon
ACGATGATCCCGATCAGGATGCCCGCGACGACCCAGCCGATCGTCGGCCAGCTGAAGACGATGCCGACCGCCTCGACGAACACACCGAAGGTCACAGGATCAGCTCCTGGATCAGGCCCTCCTCGATGGGGAGGTTGAGGACCCAGTAGAAGACGAACGCGATCACGAACGAGAGCACCGTGAGCCCGACGATCGCGTATCGTGGGCGGTCGCGCCAGACGGTGTACGCGAACACGAACAGGGGTGTCACCCAGAGCATTCCCACGAGATACGATCCGACGAGGTAGCCGACACAGAGCGCGCCGGTGACCGACGCGCCGTTCTGGATCGACTCCGTCGGGTCTCCCTCGTCGGCGGGCTCTCCGTCGTCCTCGGGTTCGTACTCGTCGGTACCGGTCTCGAAGACCTCCACTTCGTCGGAGACGAACCGTTTGAGCGGCGCCGGGAGGACGCTCTCGGCCAGTATCAGGATCCCGAAGACGATGACGACCCCGGTCGTGAACCAGGGGAAGATCGCCGCGTCACGGGAGTACTCGAACGCACCGACGAACATGTAGACCGAGCTCCCGATGAACAGCACGAGCAACCCGTGCTCCATCGTCAGTGACTCGCCTATCTCCTCGGCCCGTTCTTTCACACTCATGATTTGGTCAGCGAATCGAGGACTCGCGGGCTTACTCGCGCAGCTGGTCCAGATCGACCGACGCTTCGATCTCGTCGATCGTCTCCTCCATCAGCTCGTCGGCCTCCTCGGGACCGCCGTACTCGATGTTGTTACCGGTCTCCTCGGCCCACTCCTGGGCCTCCTCGTCCTCGGTCGCCTCCTCGACGGCCGCGCTCACCGCCTCGACGACCTCCTCGTCGGTCTCCGGCGGGCCGTAGAGCGCGAGCGTCGTCAGCGCGATGAAGTCGATCTCCGGGTAGCCGAGATCGGTGACCGGCTCGAGGTCGGGGAAGACGTCGGTCGTGCTCGACGAGAGGTTCGCGACCACGTTCAGGTCGCCGCCATCGACGGGTCCCAGCGCGGAGGTCGCCGTCGCGATCCCGACCGACACCTCGTCCGAGATCACGGCCTCGCTCGTCGGTCCACCCCCGTCGTACGGGACGACCTCCTCCCACTCCATGCCGAACTCGTCGCGCAGGATGAACGAGATCGCGTGCGTCGAGTGGCCGATACCCTGCATCGCGAACTGGGTGAACTCGCCGTCCTGGTAGGCGTCGACGAGGTCGTCCATGTCCTCGATGTGGTCGTACTCGGGGTTGACGATCAGCGTGAAGGGGTAGTTCCCGAACGAGCCCAGCCCGACCAGCTCGGTGATGTCCCAGTCGGGCTCGTCGACGAGCCACGCGGTCGGGACGGAAGGGAGGTTCACGTTCCCGATCGTGTAGCCGTCCGGATCCGCGCCGTGGAGCGCGCCGGTGCCCTCCAGGCCGCCCGCTCCCGGACGGTTGTCGATCTCGACGGACTCGCCGAGTGCGTCCCCCATCGCGGTGTTGAGCTGACGGGCGTAGGTGTCCGTCCCGCCACCCTCGCCGAACGGGACGATCCACGTGAGCGACTGACTCGGGTAGTCCCCGTTGTCGTCGCCGAGACAGCCCGCCATGCCGACTGCGGATCCTGCGGTCAGTGCTCCAACCGTTTTGACGTAGTCACGGCGTCGCATACCGGTAGCGTTTGCCATATCCCGTTATAAAACTACTGTAATCGAGGGCGGAAAGTCGGGCCGGCGTCCCCCTCTCCTCTCCAAACGTGTATGTTCGTCTGAACTATCGGGTTGTCAGGGGGGCATAAGGCCATCGGTGCGCACATCACCGGATTACCACTTTTGCTACCAGGCTTCGGCGGAGAGACTGACTTCATGTGGAGAGCGCTACACGCACCGTTTGACTATAGTTCTGGGAACTCGACCCTATGTTCGATTCACGTGCCTCTGATGGTTCGGTGTTATGAGGTCTCTTCTGGGGACTCACTCAATGTCTGAACACCCAACGGACCACGTTCCGTCCCAGAATCCTGACGCTGGCCACGTGCCAACTCTTGCCTGGACTCTTCCGGTCCTCTTGAGCGAACGCGTGCATTGAGATGAACGTCGTGAGTTGGCGCGATAGCCACGATCGATGTCCGAAAATGCCATGCAGGTCCGATAGGGCTATCGCTTCCATAAACAAATTCAGCGGTATCGTCCGGTTGAAGGTTGGTGGCAGTTATGACTGGTCTGTGGACATCCTCCAGTTGAATGAGTATATCAACTGGTGATCAGTCACTCCAGTTGGGACGATAATCTCCCACTCACATTGGCACGTGCTTCTCTCTCCAAAATCGATACTTTGTGGCGACCACCGCGTACACGTATTGGTGATCAACTCTGGTTGAAATCTGTATCTTCCTCATTGTTGGAATCAGACCCGTCATCAGTCGCGCTAGCTGAAACGTTTCCAGAGAGTACTCCCGCACCAAAGATTCCAGCACCGCTTTTCAGCATAGGCCTTCGTGTCGATCGTGTCTTTTTCATCGGCATTCCGAGCTGTGGTGGTCTCGCACTTAATTGTCATCTACAATTACTGTTCAAAAACACAAATTTTTTTGCCAGTGAAGCCAATCAGATGATATGAAAACCACATCAAATCACAGACACTGGTTCTGGGTACTTATCTGCTGTACTGTTCTCCTGTCGGTCCTCCTGTACCTCACTGGGCTCCAAGCCGTCGGCGCGCTGGCAACGGGAACATTTCTCGGCTTCTGGATATTCGTCGGCGTGGTTTTGCTGTTCCACGTTGTGTCGTACGTCTGGCAACGGAGTGCGGACAAGGTTGAAAATACGAGCTAAAGACCCTCAGGGGACGATCACGGCACGGCCTTCGATCTCGCCGTGTTCGAGCTTCTCCGCGACCGTGTTGATCTCGTCGAGGGCGTACTGCTCGGCGTAGAGTTCCATCACGCCGTCTTCGACGAGCGCGACCAGTTCCTGTAACTCGGTGTACGTGCCGACGAGCGTTCCCCTGTACGCCAGTTCGCCGTTCACCAGCGTCTGGGCGGGCTGTTCGACGGTCCCACCGTAGCCGACGACGTGGAAGTCACCGCGACCGGCGGCGATGTCCGGGCCCATCGCGGTCGTCACGTCCGCGCCGACGAAATCGAGCACCTGGGAGGCGAGGGCCCCGTCGGTGATCGACTCGATCTCGCTCACGACGTCTTCGTTTCCGGGATTGATCGTGTAGTCCGCACCGAGCTCCTCGGCGAGCGAGAGCGCTTCGTCCTTCAGATCGAGGGCGATGATCCGCGCGCCACAGAGCGCAGAGAGCGCCTGCACCCCGATGTGACCGAGCCCGCCCACACCGATGACGACGGCGTAGTCGCCAGGGACGAGCTTCGCTGCGGCCTTCTTCGCGGCGTGGTAGGCGGTGATCCCGGCGTCGGCGTGTGGCGCGATGTCGATCGGATCGACGCCCGAGAGCGGGATCGTCGCCCGCTCCGAGGTGAGCAGGTACTCCGCGAACCCGCCGTCCGTGGTCAGCCCGGGGAACGACCCCTCATCGCAGTGCATGTCGTTGCCGAGGCGACACTGCCGACAGGTCCCACAGGTCATCAGCGGGTGACAGATCACCTTCTGGCCCACCTCGACCGTACTCACCTCGGAGCCGACCTCGACGACCTCGCCGGCGTTCTCGTGGCCGAGCGTCATCGGGAGCTCCTGGGGGAGGTAGTCGGTCCACATCCCCTCTATGACGTGATTGTCCGTCTGGCACCAGCCCGCACCCTCGACCTCGATCACGACGTGGTCGGAGCGCTCCGCTTCCGGCCTGTCTACCTCGTCGATCGAGAGCGCCTCGCTCATCTCGTGTGTGTACTCGTGGAGTCGTGCTGCCTGCATACTCGAACCCTGTCCATTCCTCGGAGCGGGCGATGAAAAGTGTTGATAGGGCTAGTTGTTATGAACGAATCTACCGAAGTTAGCAACTCACAGGGTGAGATACCACGTCAGAAAGAGGACCGCGTCGTAGAGCGCGTGGACCGCGACCGGGACGACGAGCGTCCCCGTTCGCTCGTAGAGGAGCCCGAGGATCACCCCGACGCCGGTGATGAGCAGCGTCCACGCGAGCACGGTGGCGGGCGAGCCGACGACGTTCCCGAGGTGGAGCGAGCCGAACAGCAGGCTCGCGAGGGGTAGCGCCGCCTGAGCACCGAACGACCCGCGCAGCCGCCCCTGGATCACCGCACGGAAGAGGTACTCCTCTGTGGGGGCGACGAGGACGACCGAGAGCATCGCGAGCCAGATGGCGAGCGTCGGGTCGTCCGTGGGGAGGGCCTCGAGCGGCGATTCGGGGACGAGGCCGGCCGTCTCCAGTCCGACAGCCGCGACGGTCGCAAAGGCCAGGGCAGCGAGGGTCCCGCCGATCACGTATCCGGTGTCGCGACGATCCGGGGGCCCGAACGGCACCGCGAGGCCGTACCGGCGGGCGTAGAGGTAGCCCGTGAGGAGGAAGCCGAGCTGTCCGGCGACGAGCAGAGGGACGACCGGCGGGTCGAACGGATCGGAGCCGAGGAGCACCAGCACCCCGATCACGACGAGAGCGGCGAGAACGGCGAGAACGGATGCCACGAACGCGGCGACCGTGAGGCCGACCGCGACGCCGACGGCGCGGAGTTTCGCTCTCCGTCCCACCGGAGGGGTCGTCGAGTCGATCCGAGACCGACATGCGGCGACTCGATCGAGCGAGGAATAGTGGGCTCCGCTTCCGGGCGGACGCTCGGCGTCGCTCGTGCGCTCGCTCAGTCGTGATCCACCAGCGCTTCGACCTCCGGGAGGCGCTCGGCCGCGAGCGCGCGCTCGGCCAGTCTTTCCGCATCCTCGGCGGCGATCGACCGTATCTCGGCTTTCACCGCCGGTACTGAGATCGGGCTCATACTCAGTTCGTCCACGCCGAGGCCGACGAGCAGTTCCGCGAGCGAGGGATCGCTCGCCATCTCGCCACAGACGCCGATCCACGCGCCGGCGTCGTGCGCCGCCTCGACGCTCTCGGCAATCGCTCGGAGGACCGCCGGCTGGAGCGGATCCCCCAGCGCCGCGAGGCGCTCGTCGTCCCGGTCGACGGCCATCACGTAGGCCGAGAGGTCGTTCGTCCCGATGCTGAAGAACTCGACCCGTGCGGCGAGCGCCCGGGCCGAGAGGACCGCCGCGGGGGTCTCGATCATGACACCGAGTTCGGGTCTCGCGTGCTCGATTCCCGCCTCGCCCAGTTCGGCAGCGACGGTTTCGACGCGGTCGAGCGCCGCGTCGAGTTCCTCCGTCGTGGCGACCATCGGGAACATCACCGCGAGGTTCTGGCGACCCGCGCCGGCGCGCAACAGCGCGCGGAGCTGTGTCTCGAAGAGCGCGGAGTCCGGGCCCAGCGACCGACGGATACCGCGCACGCCGAGGAACGGGTTCGATCCCTCCTCCGTCTCGAGGTAGGGAACCGGTTTGTCGGCGCCGACGTCGAGCGTCCGGACGACGACACGATCGTCGAAGGCGTCGAGCGCCTCCCGGTAGACGGCGAGCTGTTCCTCCTCGTCCGGCGGCTCCGTTCGATCGAGGAAGAGGAACTCGGTTCGGAAGAGCCCGATCCCGTCCGCGCCGCTCTCGATCGCCCGGTCGAGATCCGAGACGGTTCCGACGTTCGCCGCCACGTCGACCTCCCGTCCGTCCGTGGTTCGAACCCGTTCGTCGATCGCGTCGTGATCCACCCCGGCCGAGAGCCTGTCGACCGCCGCCTCGTCCGGATCGGCGACGACCTCGCCCGTCTCGCCGTTGATCCCCACCGTTTCGCCCTCCTCCACGGTCGAGAGCCCCTCCCCGACGCCGACGACCGCTGGGATACCGAGCGAGCGTGCGAAGATCGCCGCGTGTGAGGTCCGCCCGCCCGCGATCGTCGCGAAGCCCGCGACCCGCTCCGGCTCCAGTCTGGCGGTGTCGGTCGGCGTCAGCCGTTCGGCGAGCAGAACGGTCCCGGTGGGGAGCCCGGAGAGGTCGGCCCGCTCCTCGCCGGAGAGACCGTCGAGCAGCCGCCCGCACACGTCACGGAGGTCGTCCGCCCGCTCCGCGACGCGTCCCTCCATCGCCTCGAACTGCTCGATCGGCCCCGCGAACGCCGCCTCGACCGCCCGCTCTGCCGGCTCCCCGCGATCGATCGCCGCCTCGATCCCCTCCCGGATCGTCGGGTCGGCGAGGAACTGCTCGTGGGCGTCGAAGACCGCGGCCTCCTCCTCGCCGATCCGGTCGGCGACGCTCGTCCGGGTCGACTCGATCCCCGCCTCCGCGCTCGCGAACGCCCGCTCGATCCGTTCGCGCTCGCTTTCGGGATCGTGCTCGCGGCCGCCCGTCTCGCTGCGTCCGTCCCGTGGGCGATACCAGCGGGCGGTACCCACGCCGGAGCGGGGCGTGACGCCGACGCCCGAGAGCGTCTGGCTCATTCCACCGGCTCCGTGAGCACTGCACAGAGCGCTTCGATCGCCTCCTCCTCGTCCTCGCCGTCGGCCGTGACCGTCACGCGGTCCCCCTGACCGACACCGAGCGCGGTGACCGCGATCATGCTCGTCGCGTTCACCGCCTCGCCCTCGTCGGCCGCGACGGTCACGGCCGCCTCGTATCCGTTGGCCGTCTGGACGAACCGCGCCGCCGGTCGGGCGTGTAAGCCGTTCTCCGGGACGACCTCGACCGAGCGGGAGATCACGGGGATCTCCGATCGGTCGGCTGCTGTCGCTCGTGGGCCGGTTCGTTCCCGGGGGATGAGAGACCGGTCATCGTTCTCCAGTGGTAGGCACCCCGATCGTATGAATACTACCGATCAGCGTTACTCCAGTTCGACCGTCGGGGGCTCCCCGTTCCAGCCGTAGGAGAATATCACGAACAGGACGGTCGCGAGGCCGACGATGGCGAGGCTGTACACGAACAGCGACAGGGTCGATCTGAGGACACCCATACGCCCCTGTTCGCGCGACCCGACTTAGAAATTGCTCTCCCCAGCTAGCACGAACTCAGAGCCGCGAGACGACCGCCTCGGTCACGTCCTCCGTACCCGCATCGCCGCCGAGGTCCGGCGTCCGCGGCCCGTCCGAGAGCACGCCCGTCATCGCGGACTCGACGCGCTCGGCCTCCGCCTCGTAGCCGAGGTGCGAGAGCATCAGTGCTGCCGAGAGGATCGCCGCCGTCGGGTTCGCTCGGCCCTCGCCCGCGATGTCCGGCGCGGTGCCGTGGACCGGTTCGAACAGGCCGTTCTCCTCGCCGACGTTCGCGCTCGGTAGCAGGCCGAGCCCGCCGACCAGCCCCGCCGCCAGATCGGAGAGCACGTCGCCCGCGAGGTTCGGACAGACGACGACCCCGAACCCCTCGGGATCGAGACAGACGTGCGTCGCGAACGCGTCCATCAGCACCTCCTCGGCCTCGACGCCCCGCTCGTCGGCGACCGAGAGCACCGCCTCCCTGAACCGGCCGTCGGTCTCGCGCATCACGTTCGCCTTGTGTGCGACGGTGAAGCCGTCGTGACCGCCACGTTCGACGTACTCGCAGGCGAACTCCGCGAGCCGTTCCGACGCCGAGGTCGTCACCACGCGGGTGAGCGTCGAGAGATCCTCCGAGAGCCTGTTCTCGTGGCCGGAGTAGACCCCCTCGGTGTTCTCCCGGAGGAAGACGAGGTCGGTCTCCGGCCGTAACGCATCTACTCCGGGATACGCCCGTGCGGGGCGGACGTTCACGAACGAGCCGACCGCCTCCCTCAGCGGCAGGATCACGTCCGCGGCCGTCTCGCCGGCCGCGCCGAACAGCGTCGCGTCCGCCGCTTCGGCCAGTTCGTACGTCTCCCGTGGGAGCGCCTCGCCGGTCTCTTCCCGTAGCTCGTCCCCGGCCTCACCCTCGACGTACTCGAACTCGAGGGCGAGCGCGTCGAGCACCGAGAGCGCTGCCGGGACGACTTCCCTCCCGATCCCGTCGCCGGGGATCACCGCGATCCGCTCAGTCATCGGCCCGCGCGGGGATGTGGTCGGCCGGCACGTAGGGCAGCGAACGGGCGGTCTCCCTAACCGCCTCCGTGTTCGCGCGCATCAGCGCTGTGGTGTCCCAGACGCCTTCGACGAGCGCCTTCCGCTGGGCGTCGTCGACGGCCACCTCGACCGTCCGGTCGCCGTAGCTGACCGTCTCGCCCTCGACGTCGATCTCGATCTCCCCGTCGGGGTGCTCGTCGATCCAGTCCTGTAGCTCGACGATAGTCCCGTGGTCGGCCGTGACGGTTGGGATGCCGAGCGCGAGGCAGTTGCCCGCGAAGATCTCCGCGAACGACTCGCCGACCACCGCGTCGATCCCCCAGCGGGTGAGCGCCTGCGGGGCGTGCTCGCGCGAGGAGCCACAGCCGAAGTTCGCGTTCACGGCGAGCACGTTTGCCTCCTGAAAGCGCTCGTCGTTGAACGGGTGCTCTCTCTCCTCGTCGTCGTCGGTAAAGCGCTGGTCGAAGAACGCGAACTCGCCGAGGCCGTCGAACGTGACGACCTTCATGAACCGCGCGGGGATGATCTGGTCCGTGTCGATGTCGTTTCCGCGAACGGGGATCCCGGTCCCGGAGACGAACTCGACGGTCTCGGCGGGGCCACCGTTCGATCCGTCGCTCGCCCCGGTCATACGCGTGCCACCTCCGGCAACGTCCGGACGTCGGTCACACGGCCCTCGATCGCCGCCGCGGCGACCATCTGCGGGTTCATCAGGATCGTCCGGCCGTCCTTCGATCCCTGCCGGCCCACGAAGTTCCGGTTCGACGAACTCGCACACGCCTCGTCTCCTTCTAACTGGTCCTCGTTCATCCCGAGGCACATCGAACAGCCCGCGTTGCGCCAGTCGAAGCCCGCCTCGCGGAAGACGTCGGCGAGCCCCTCCTCCTCGGCCGCACGCTGGACGCGCTGGCTCCCCGGGACGACCATCGCGCGGACCTCCGGGTGGACCTCCCGGCCCTCGACGATCCGAGCGGCCCTGCGGAGGTCCGGGAGCCGGGCGTTCGTACACGAGCCGAGGAAGACGACGTCGACCTCGTAGCCCTCCATCGTCTCGCCGGGCGTCACCCGCATGTGCTCCTGGGCGCGACGGGCGACCTCCGCCTTCTCCTCCGTCATCTCCTCGGGGGCCGGGATCGGCTGGGTGATACCCACACCCTGACCGGGCGTGGTCCCCCAGGTGACGACGGGTTCCAACGAACCCCCGTCGATCCTCACCACGTCGTCGTACTCGGCGTCCGGATCGCTCTTCACCGACTCCCAGTACGGCAGGAGCTCCTCGAACCGCTCTTCCTTCTCGCGGAACGCGTCGGTCTCACGGAGCCACTCGTAGGTCGTCTCGTCGGGGTTGACGTAGCCCGCACGCGCCCCGCCCTCGATCGACATGTTGCAGATCGACATCCTGCCCTCCATCCCGAGCGAGTCGATCGCGGAGCCGGCGTACTCGTAGACGTAGCCGACGCCGCCTTCGGTCCCCAATCTCCTTATTATCTCCAAGATGACGTCCTTCGCCTCGACGCCCTCGCCGAGTTCGCCCGTCACCTCGATCTTCCGCACCTGCTTCTTCTCCATCGCGACGCAGCCGGTCGCGAGCACGTCCCGGATCTGCGAGGTGCCGATCCCGAACGCGAGCGAACCGAACGCGCCGTGCGTCGAGGTGTGGCTGTCGCCACAGACGATCGTCATCCCCGGCTGGGTGAGCCCCTGCTCGGGCCCGATCACGTGGACGATCCCCTGATTACCTGTCTCCGGGTGGTCGAACGTGATCCCCGACTCGCGGACGTTCTCCTCGAGTTCGGCCATCATCACCTCCGCCGCGTCGTCGCGGTACGGCCGGCTCTGGTCCGCGGTGGGGACGATGTGGTCGACCGTCGCGTGCGTCCGTCGGGGATAGGCGACCTCCATGTCGCGCTCTTCGAGCATCCCGAACGCCTGCGGGCTCGTCACCTCGTGGATGAGGTGCAGCCCGACGAACAGCTGTGTCTGGCCCGTCGGGAGCGTCGTCACCGCGTGTCGGTCCCAGACCTTGTCGTAGAGCGTCCCCTCGCTCATCTCCCGACCGACTCCTCGTGTTCCTCGCCGCGTTCGAACACGCGGTTCGCGCCATCGCCCTCCGGTGGGGTGTGGCTCACCTCGGCCATCGTCTCCCCGTCGACGGCGGTGTCGTCCGACTCCGCCGTCTCGGTCTCCACGTCAGTGACCGCCTCGCGCTCCGGATCGCGCCCCCCGTCGGCGACGATCACCGGCCCGCGCAGGAACAGCTCGCCCGCGCTCGTGTCGTCGTACGGGTGTCTGTGCGAGACGTCGCCCATACGCTTCCCGCTCATGCGGTGACCTCCGGCTCCTCTTCCTCGTCGGCCTCTTCGGCCCACGCGAACAACGACCGGAGCTCCGCGCCGACCTCCTCGATCTCGTGGTTCTTTTC